>CAYJGJ010000009.1:0-1328 GCA_964370025.1 uncultured Oscillospiraceae bacterium | reverse complement strand
AATTAAGTCTAGAAGAATTTCGTACATACTTGGCCAAAGTGCTTGACTGTAGTAAAGAAAAAATGACTTTGATAGGCAACGATGATAAATTAATAAACAGAGTCGGAATATGCACAGGAGCCGGAGCACCTTTTTGGATGGAATGCATGCAAAATGGGGCAGATGTTTTCATTACCGGAGATGTAAAATATCATGATGCATTAACGATTAAAGAAGAAGGATATACAGTGCTTGATTGCGGGCATTATCAAACTGAGATTATATTTCTTGAAAATATGGTTAACCTTTTGAGGCAAAAATGTCAAGAAATAGAGGTGATATCATCGAAAAAGCAGATAGACCCATTTATTTGATAGATTTTCTAAAAAGTTGTAAAATAAAATTGTTTTGAAAACACAAAAAGAGCATTAAATACAGTGCTATTTTATTCTAGAGTTTTGATTTCACGTTTCATAACTTTGGTATACATAATAAAAGTGTATGTAAATCCTAATATTTCTGCTAATGGGAATGATGCCCATGAAAGAGTAACACCGCCTAGTTGCAGTAAAATGTAAGCAAGTGGCAATATTCCTACAAGCTGTCTTATCATTGAACTTATTAGGCTGTAGATTCCATGTCCAAGGGCTTGAAAGAAGGTAGAGCAAACTATACCAAACGCAGCAGGGATAAAGCAAATACTAATAATTCGAAGTGCGGGGATTCCCATTGTAAGCAATTCCTCTGATGGATTGAAGAAAGACAATAGTATATGTGGGAATAATTGGAATAGTAAAGTTCCACTTCCCATCAGTAAGAGAGAAAATAAAAATGATGATTTCAGAGTGCTTAATATGCGCTCTTTATTTTTTGCGCCGAAGTTATAACCAAGTATTGGAAGTGTCCCTTGGCTTACTCCAAATGTAGGCATGAATACGAACGATTGTAATTTAAAATAAGCCCCGAGTACGGCAATCGCTGTATCTGATGCAAGGATAGAATTGTACCCAATCAACATTACGGAAGCTATCGATTTCATGAATGCTGCGGGAAGTCCAACCACCAAGATCTCTTTTAATGTTGCAGTCGGAATATTGAGTTTCTTAAATGAGATAGACAATATATGGTCGGACTTAAACAATACAATTAAACCTATGAAACATCCCAGAAATTGTCCGGATATTGTAGCTATTGCAGCGCCTGTAACTCCTAACTCCGGAAATCCTAGCAACCCAAAAATTAAAATTGGATCCATTATTATATTTGTAATCGCAGAAATTATACCGAGCAGCATCGGCCAAAGCATGTTGCCTGTGGATTGCAAAACTTTTTCAATCATGATTTGCATG
>CAYJGJ010000008.1:45476-47277 GCA_964370025.1 uncultured Oscillospiraceae bacterium | reverse complement strand
ATTTTCAATTTGTAGGGAAAATTCTTTTTTCACAATTGCTCCAAGCTCGCACAAATCCTCTTTTAATCCGTCTATTAATTCCATTTCGAGTTCACTAATTAATATTTGTTTATCAAAATAACTTATATGATTACTATTATTTGCGCTATTTTTCATATTTCCATTATCATAGGAACATTCGATAATTGAGTTGTTAAATTTAACAGTAATAAAATCTCTATAAAATTCCATTCTTATAATAGGCTTAAATGAATCCACAATCGGCATTTTTTTTATGATATTCTTAAAGTCATTACTCTTATCGAACATATTAATGGAGGGATTATTAAGTTGCAACTCTGAAATTGTTACATTTATTTCATTTCTTATATGTAATCCATTTTGCGCGTCCCCACCATATTTAATAGTAGCAATATAATCATCCCCTTCTTTCCTAGTTCTGAATACAATTTTATTCTCTTTAAGATCTTCATCAAATGTATCATAATATATAGCTATCATATTTTTACGTTGTATTGGTGTTTTTTTTGAGTCACATATTCGTAGAATATATTCAAATATACTCAAGGCTATCTCGCTATCATTTATCTTGTATTTTAATTCAACTTCCAAAAATAGCCCCCCTATATTCGATTTAATACGTAATAATTATTAACAAAAATATATCGTTTATCATTAACTTTACTATCACAACATAATAATATCAATTATACCTATATATGTCAATTTATCTATTGTAATAGATATAATTATATAAAATCATAGTGCTTAATACATTTTAAATTATCTCTTTTGCTGAAAATTACTCATTTTACAATATAAATTAATATCCTACATATTCATATGTAGAATATACCGTAATCTTCTCCATAATATTTATGAATTCAAGTCTAAACTCAGGAGATTTTCCGGTCAATTCTATCTTTACAGTAGGATTATTTTCATCATAGGAAGTTGTACTAATTTTGTTAAGCTTGTCGTCATACGTAGTCTCATTACCACTATGGTCAGCAAATGTTATGTAATAAGAATAATCTTCTTCATTAGTGTTATAATCAAGTAATTCATTAACAAGTTTGATGCTATTTGCATAATCAAATACAATTAAACCTTCTGAATATTTTTTGCTATCTATTAATAATGTAGCAGCCACAGTGCAATCATCGACAATATCTTTCAGTAGCCATATGTATTTAATATTTTTGTTTAAATCAATTTGAAAAGTAATAACGGTTCCCATATAAATTAATAACGCTATGACAACAATCAAATTCTTCATTTCCTGTTAATTACCTCACTAGTTGTCACCCTTGATACTTTATAAACAGTATCAACATCCTCAGCACTTATACCCCATATATTAGCGCCACTAATTACATCTTTAATAGGCACTTCTATGTTATAATATATTTTTCCTTTTTCAGTATTGCTATTATTATGTATAAGCCTATACACGATACTTTTTGTTCCACTGACATGTATTTCACCTATTTCGCACTCTACTATTTCAGCTAGTTCTTCTTTAAGTATAGACTCCGCTTCCTCACTAATATATCCTATTTGTCTAATATCTTCTTTAAAATTATCTATACATCTATCAATTTTAGTCATCTTAATATGAAGAGATTGATTTGTAGTAAATTGCACTAAACATAAGAGTAAAAGTATTGTACAACCGATTATAGTTATTAGATTTTTCATTTTGCTTACTCCTCAAAATAAAACTTTACAGCTTCTTCCATTACATCAGCCCCTGATGATTTAAGACTGTTTTCATCTCCCATGATCATTAAAAAAATTG
>CAYJGJ010000008.1:17089-45466 GCA_964370025.1 uncultured Oscillospiraceae bacterium | reverse complement strand
TATTTTGCGCTGCATTTTGCAATGAACCTTCACTCCCTAAAATTAAGGTACTAGTAATAAAAACTCCTAACAATACAGTTCCAATGATTACAATTAAAGTTTTCATAAAAATCATCCTTTCTAAAATACACTCTCCATTATCTTTATGGAATCCATGAATACTACTACGATTGTGAAGTTCAACAAAAGAACAAATACAGAAATTGTTGCTATTGTTGTAGTAATTATGCTATTCCGCTCAGCGCGTTTAATAGAATATGTTTGTTTTTCTTCTGCCATAATTTCTTCAAGAGCTGTAATCTGTTCGAGTAGCTCGACAGGATTAACTTTATCGATACATTCTAATATAAGTGAAAATCTTCTAACAGAATTTAATGGTGCTTTTTTTAGCAATAAACTCTTGAATTGAATATTTTTACCACTTCTATCATATAGTAGTAGATCTGCATAATTTTGTCTCAACAATTTAGTGTTTTTCATCAGCTGCTCTACTATAAAATCTCTTGACATCGGAATGTTTTGTTGAACTATAGCTAAATTCTTCAAAATTAATAAAGAATTATAAATCTCCTTTTCATATCTTTCACGATTTATATAAGCATACTGTTCCCAAAACTGGTCCGTTATTTTTTGCAGAGATTTCTCCGAGAACACTTGTTTAATTTTTCTTTTACCGATTTTAAGATAACTAACTTTAATTTTCAATTTATTATCATCTTTCAAAAATGTATAGTATATTCCTAAAATATAGATAAAAAATATCTCAACTATAATTCTATCCATTTTACACCTTTCACTTTTATACATCCATTTTTCTTTTTGACAGTAAAAATATTACAACATACCCTATGAAAGAAGTAATACATATAATTAAGAACCAAAGTAAACCAGTAGTAGTAAAAAACTGATATTCAATAAACTTCACTATTGTAAAATCAAAAAAGTAGCAAGCGATCGCAATCGATAGTATATAAGTCAGTGGCACAAGGTATTTCATAATTAAATTACCTTCATTATTTTCCCTTTTTTCAAATTCTATAATTTTTCTATTATTTTTAATTAAATTAAGTAAATCAATTAAAGAAGTAGTTACTTTAATTCCAAGGACTTCAGCAAAATAAATATTGCTAGAAAGCACACTAGCCCATGTTGTTCCAAATCCATATTTCATTTTTTCCAAATGCTCCTGTATGTCATCTTCATCCTTCGCATTATTTAAATCCTTTGCTAAATTCATTAAAATAACTTTACTATTAGGTGCATCAGTTAATTCCAATGCTGTTTTTTCTATTGCCTCTTTCATGTTACAATAATTTAACTTATAATAATTCAAAATTCCGCCTATCACTAAGTCAGCTTCTTTCGAACTATTAATTCTTAAAAATTCTAACTTTATTCTCAATATTAAATAAGGGGTACACATTAAAACGATTCCTGAAAATAAACCTATTATAATTGATTGAAGCAAAAAGAATATAAATAATGCAACAAGTCCAATTAAAATACTTAAAAAAATAAAGTTATTGACGGCTTTAACACCGTAATCTCCAGTAGTTGAATTTAAAAGCATAGCGATTTCTTTTTTTATACCTTGAAGTTTCTTTTTTTCGTTCTCTGAATAATATTCATATTCACCTAATCTTCGTTTTTTTCTGGCAAAACTTGTTAAATTTTTGTAACTAATTTCAAAAGAATATAAAAAGACTCCTGCAACAAATGTTCCATAGAAAATTATTTTTAAATAATCGTATATCATGATAAAACTCCCATGAACTAAATCTTTCTATTATAATAAGCTGGCTCTATTACGGTTTGTGCTAATAGTGGATTTTTACTTTCTAACCATCGCAAGGTCTTTTTAAAATTTTCTATTTCTTCAAGACTATGTTTGCCTATATCTTCTTTATCTTTTCCAAAGTAATATTTCCACATCCACTTGTTATCTGCAATATCATATTTACATATCCTTCTTACATAAACACGATTTTCATCGTAGTCATACAAGTACTCAACTATTCCAGTAAGTACTTTTTTCGATTTATCGTCATTCAACTGCGCAAATTCAAATACATAATTTATTTTCTTAAAAATCTGTGCTATTGTGCTATTCAAGTTTCCGCCATATTTTGCGTGTATTTTAGTTGCCATTTTGTATGGAATATTTATTCCATCGTTGTCATGAATAGTGCCCTTGCATCTTTGGGTTCCCGTTGATGCTATTTCGAGTGCAAGATTGTAAGCAGTAGCATCTCTCATTTCCTCCACAATAATGTAATCGTTGTCTCCTCTCATAAGTGATTTAACTATTGTGTCCAAATTATCACCATCGGCTATCAATTGCATTATTGGAACATCTGGCATAATTTCATTCCACTGTGTTTCATCATCTGTTGCAATAGCGAGTCCCTCCAAATACTTATCCTCATAACTTTGCCATGTTTGCAAAAAAGTCGTTTTCCCCGACCGTACTTGCCCCGCAAAAATTACATTATATCCTATAGCAATCATACTCCTAAAAAGTTCTATTGCTTCAAATGGAATTGTACCTACTTTTACAAATTGTTCAAATGAAAACTTTTTAATTAAGTATTTTCTAAATACCATTACATCTTGATCATTCTTAGTTCTTTCCCCTGAGTAAATCGTTATCCTTATACCATTGTGCAAATATACTTCATGGAATCCATACTCGAGTCTTTCGTGTGGCGTTGCCAACAATAATGCACGTTTAAGCTGCTCTCTTCGCTTTTTTGGAATCTTCTGTTGTTGCAATTGCGATTTCCCATCTATTAGACAGTACAAATTTTCTCCTATCAATTTTGCTGACGAAGAGTTTTTATATTCTTCAGTTGTATCATAAGCCCACGGTGCAAGTCCTGACAATCCATATAGTTCAGCAAATACTGCCTCCCATATGTTTTCATACCATGATGGAAAAACAGAATTTAGTAACTTTTTGCCCCTTAGGATTTCCTTTATTTTTTCTTTATAATATTTAGTTTCAGCAGGATACCCCATTATCGCTTTTTTTTCTCGTTCTAGTTTTAAATTTTTGACTTTATCTTCTGTATTTTCCCAATCTTTATCAAACTCAAATGACACTATTTTGCATATTTCTTCGAAGTCATCTGAATTACTAGCTTTAACTGGAAGTTCTTTTATAATATTGGAATCTAAAAATTCTTCAAGCATAAATTCTTTATTTACAGAAGTTACATTAATACGATTTACTTCCATTTAAATAATCCCCTCTTTTTATGTATTATATCTTCATTTTTTTTAACTCCATCTCCTAAAATATCATTTACAATGGTTGATACGGCATCATAGAACTTAGGATGTTTTAATAAGGTATTTTTTTCTTGTTCAGCGGAGTGTCCATATTCTATATACGGAATTACATGATTGATATCTTTCCCAACTATTTTTGAAATCTCACTTTTATTATAAAATCCTACATTATTCACATATTTATTAATAACTATCTCCCCTTTATAATCTAACGGATTCAATATAGTGTCTCTAACATAAATAAATCTTCTCATAGATTTTTCATGCTGAGTGATTACAAAATATTTCATCGATGATAATTTCAAACTCGCCATAGTTAAACCAAATTGTACATTATGACCTCCATCAATCAGTAAAAAATCATACTTATTTCTCACAGATTCTATTATCTTCTGGAGTTCTATCTCTCCATAATATCTCATCGCTATTAAATTATTACTGCCTTGCATTATATCAAGATTATTATATCCATATACTATTTTTTCAACTTCGCGTACCATTGATGCAGCATTATTATCAAATTTGATGTCGTCAAGCGACAATTCTATATTCTCCTTTATGTAGTCGTTTCCGTACTGACAACTTGCCAATATCAATAAAACTTTGGAATTGTTCTTAACCAGTATCTCGCCTACTGATTGTGAAATCATACTAGTTCCTACTTGACTATCTCCCCCAAAAAAAGTAATGATATTATTCATATTGCTCTCCACTTAATTGTATAAAAGTACAAATCTTTTTCCCTCGCTTGCAAGCTGTGAAAGTAAATTTGCCTGTTCATCACTAACTATAACTTCGACCAAACTAACAGTAGCTGTTGATAATAATCTATCATTGTCTTCTGATAAAACTTCTTGATTAGCCCCATCTCTAGCATATACAACTACAGCTTCCGTAACCAAAACTCCAGTATCGTAAAAATATGCCGTGTCCCCTCTTCTAAGTGTTTGTGGATAAGATGCTAACCAATCATTAGGGATAGCCATTACATGTCTATCTTCTCCATATTTCATTGCAAACTTATCTTCGATTATACTTTCAGGAAAAATAGCAGAACCTTCATTGATAAAATTACTTGCACACATTCCAAGTATTTCATTTTCCTGTCCTGCTAAATATGCCCCCTCAGGTACAAAATTAGTTCTAATTACATCTATCATAGTATGATCTATCTTACTATTGCTTGAAACATCTTGATTAAAGACTAATAGCTCACTATATAGAAACGAATCTCTCCCCCATCTTTCCCATATTATAATTCCCAATATACTGATTATAATTAAAGCAACTCCTATAACTTGTCTTTTTTTAATCATATTATTCCTCCCTTAATTATCTATTCAAGTCTATGCAAATCCCAAAAGTAATATTCATCATCGATTATTATAGATATTTTTTCTTCATCATTAGTATTTCCAACCGCTTTAAATGTAAAGAACACTTCTTTGGGATCTTCACTAGCAAACTCTTCTATCATCTCTTCATTCCATAATTCACCTACCCAGAGAGAACCTTGTTCTATAAGAGACGTTTGATAATCGGTTCCATCTATAGATACAAAAACCGAATAACACTCCCCATTTAAGATGCTTACTTCTAGAATAAACTTTTCACCATTCCAAAATACATTTTGATAACGCAACCTAGGCACGGATAGCTTCAAGTATTGTACATAGGGTATTATCGAATTTTCTTTTTTATTGAAGTGAAAAGCATTGAACGCATTCCTATTTGCATCCCATACGATGGTATGATCTACTTTTGCACTTATTTCCAATGGCGGTGATGGAACCACTAGATTTTCATCACCTATATCTATAGGTGTATTGTCTGATCCATCGTCTTCGAAAATTTCAACAGTTTCTTCTATTGTATAATTGAATATCAAAGCTTCATCTGGCGAAATATATCCTTTGGCATGTTCCCAATTGTATCTGTAACTATAAGAAATAACTATCCTTCCAATTCCAGATTGATTAAATATAGAAGAAAAAGTTATTCGATCCGCTCCTTTAGAAAGAGAATTATTAACACTAGGTGCGTAATTATCATAGCCTTGTCTATATAACTGCCCGGCTAATGTACCATCGGGATTATATGCCTGTATACTTATTCTAATGTTATCGTATCTAAAGAAGTGTCTATAAAATCTTCCTTGGGCCTTATCTCCTAAAAAAATATTATTTCTACTCGGCTGAATAAAGAATGTAAAATGTGCTCTTCTATCAGTCATAGCCTTATTAGTTTGGTAAGATTTAATATTAGTTTCAAGAATACTCCCCCAATTTTTATCCGAAAAGAACACGCTATCTCCGTCAGATAGCGTAAGAGTGCTTCTCCATGCAAAAATATCAACATTACTTACAAATATGAATACACAGATTATTATTGTCATACAAATTTTCTTTTTGGGGAATATCAATTTTCGACCTCTACTTATTATTCGGACTCTACGTTCCAACATTATTACGAGAATCAAGAATACTTCTATACATTGTTAGTTGCAGTAGCTTCTACTCCACTATAATGCCAAAAGTGGTCAACAAGGTATGTCTCCTGTTTTTCATCCCACACCAATTCATAGTATGTCTTAAGGTATATGTATCCATCCTCACCAACAAAGTTATTTTGCTCTTGAAAGTATTCATTAGGAAAGATGTGGGAATATAAATAAGAATCACATCCTACATAAACTACTGCTTTGGATCCTTCTTCAAAAAGTGTACATCCTAGTACGACTATGTTTTCTACAGTAGTAATCAATCTTTCTGTATTAGCAATTTCTACATTATTTTCAGCATATTGTTTAGTAGTCATTATTTCAAGCAATCTATCGGAGAACATGTGATACATAGCATTTCCCGTAAAATTACGATAATCTACATTCCCATCTATATATGTAAAGTTTATTGCCACATCACTTGCAATTTGAGATTTTTGAAACAAGTCAGATTCTCTACCTATGCTAAGATTAGATAATTCTATATACTCATATGTATTCCCTTCAAATCCAATATAAACTGGTTTACCAAATTCATATCTTCCAGGGGCTTCACCAGGAGCGTATCCTTCTGTTCTTTCTCTATCTGCAATTCCCCTAAAATGCTGAATATCATCTGGTGTAATTTCATATAAATAAATACCCACTGGAATAGTAATCATTATACATACTATAATGATAGCAGTTCTTTTTTTCTTACTCATTTTTGTTACCTCATATTCGCTATTTCAATAAGATAACATAGATATCTTTTAACAATCAATACCGCTGGCAGAACTTGACTATTTAATGTTGAATTTTGAATATTTACAACAATTTTTGATAATTACATTTCAGATAGATGCAGTATAATAAACTGTAAGAACAAAAAAAAGACGAAGCAATAATTATGCTTCGTCTTTTTTAGTGCTTTTAAATCAACTTTTTATATTGTAAAACTTACTAGTTTTCGCTTCTTTAGATTTTCTTTGTGACGTCTAATTACAGTTATTATTTATTACAAAGTACGGTCAAAGTTTCTTTTGTGATATCACTATCCAACGTAGAGACTATTTTTGAATCATTGATATAAACAGCACAAGGAGCATTTACACCCAATCTTTTTGCAAGACCGTCCGATTTATAAGTATCAACTGGGGTGAATTTAATACTCTTATTGTTTGCTTCAAATTCTTCGAAAACAGACAATAATTCACGCATAACACTATCTGCAGCATTATATATATATACTAAAGACGGTTTTCCGTGGTTTAATAATTGTTCTTCGTATACCTCAGATTCTGCAATATACTTCTCGGCACTATATCCCGCTATTGCACCATCTCCAACTGCAGTTGCTACTTGTTTCAAAAACTTCATTCTTACATCACCAGCAGCAAAAATCCCCTGTACATTTGTTTCCATTTTTTCGTTAGTAATAAGTTGTCCTATGCGATCCATTGTTAAGATATCTTTAAAAATTTCAGTATTTGGAATGTATCCGATAAAGAGAAAACAACTGTCAACTTTAATTGTTTGTTTTTCATTGTTTTTTAGGTTTTTCAATATTACTTTTTCTAGATTATCATCACCCTCAAAACTATCTACCACGGTATTCCATACAAATTCCATCTTTGGATTTGCTAAAGCCTGTGCCTTCGCTATTTCATTGCAATCCATTTTACCAGTGTCATGCATAACTGAAACGATTACTTTTTCCGCGAATTTACTTAGGAACATTCCTTCTTCAATAGCCGCATCACCGCTTCCTATTACCATTACTGTTTTATCAGAGTTTGCAGCTGCATCACAAGTTGCACAGAATGATATACCTTTATCATATAGATATTTGTCTTCATTTTGTGCACCAGTCAAACGAGGTTTACCACCACTCGCAACGATAACTACTTTTGCCTCGTATGTTGTCCTAAAAGTTTCAACTTTTTTAACTTCATCACTGAAATCTACAGATTTAACATCGGTAAGCTTGAACTTAACTCCAAACCGCTTTGCCTGTTTTTGGAACTCATTCATCAAATCTATTCCTGAAGAACCTTCTGGAAAACCAGGATAATTCTCTATCTCGGATGTGTATGTAGCCAACCCGCCAACAAGCGATTTTTCAATTAAAAGTGTTTTTAGTTTTGCTCTACCACAATATACTCCAGCTGTCATCCCTGCTGCGCCACCACCAATAATTATAACGTCATATTGCTCTACTTTCTTTTCCATATACTACCTTCCTGTATTTTACATGAAATATTTAGCAAGTAATTTGCTACCTATATACGCACCTACTAACAAAAACAGAGCAAATACCCATCCCGAAAGAGAGAATGCTGATATAGCAGAGAAAAATGCGCCTATGTTGCAGCCTAATGCGAGTCTCGCGCCATATCCCATCATTAATCCTCCTAACACCGCAGCTACAACTTGACGAACAGATTTAATCTTCTTAAATTTGAACTGTGAAGCCAAGAGTGTCGAAAGAAGTGCACCAAAGATGATTCCTATATTTCTAATAGATCCACCATCTGAAAAAAAACCACCTGCAAGTGTATTTTGGGATTTTTCACTTGCAAAATAAGTCCAAGAACTTACATCTCCACCCAATAATTCAAATGTCCATGCACCCCAATTTGCGAAGGTACTTGTAACTCCCCAAGCTCCACCTAATGATGCAATGTGGGCAATCTGAAAAACAGCTAGCAACACTGCACCTGCTACATATGTTAATGGTTCAGATGCAAGTTTTTTATATATTGGATTTTTTCCCAGGTTAATAAAAAATTCTTTCAATGTATTGCCTCCACTTTATTTTACTTTTTCTATTACTACTTCCCACTCGCCGTCATCTACTTCTTCTATTTCTACGTTATGCCCTTGTTTACGAGCCCACTCAGGTACATTTTTCATAGCACAGCTATGATCGATAGCGACTAAAAGTATATCACCTACTGCTATTTCGTTTAGTTTCTTTTCTGTTTTCATTAATGGAACTGGACAAGCCTCTCCCAAACAATCTAAGTTAAATTCTGCCATAATTATTATCTCCTTTTACTATTAATTATTACTTTTTTTATTAATTATTTCTTTTATTCTGAACTACCCATTCTTTTTGCCTGCCATTTAACAGCTGCGATGTATAGTAAAACAATAATTGCTAATTGAACAACGACTGCTCCAAACCATCCAAATATATCAGGCAAGAATATTTTAGGTGCATTTTCATTTAATGCTCCCCAAAAAGCACCCATATCGTGTGCCCCCCATAACGAACCAGCGACGAAGAATACAAGTGACAGCATCTGCATTGTGAATCCCTCTCCTACACGCATTACCGTACCTGAAGCACATCCACCTGCTATTACCATACCAATCCCAAACATTACTGCACCTATAAGTAGTGGTAGTCCTATCGGTGAAACACTCAACATGTTTAGACTTTCATCTCCTGATAAGGTTGCGCCAAGTTTAATAGCGAAAAAGCCAATGCTACCGATTGACAATGCAACCAAAACTGCTCTAGTTACAGAAGTACTGCCTGTTATACAAGGATCACGAAATGCCGCGGTGAAGCAAAAACGTGAACGTTGCAAAATATAACCAAATATGATGCCAAATGCCCAATATATTGGAAGTTTCTCACTTTCTAGCGACAAGAAAAATCCAAATACAAAAATTGCAATAATTAATACTATCGCAAATGGAATTTGACTTTTTTTAGGTTTGCGTGGTGTCCTTGTCCGTTTAATTGTTTGAACTTGTTCGTTTTGATTTCCTTCTAAAATAATAATCTCCTCCTTCATAAAATTGTAGTACGTTATACATTGTTATAATTCTATCATACTTTCATTTGAGCCTGTTAATTGAATTTTTTATAGGGTATAAGAAAAACTAATGACTTTACATTATTTTTATGATATATATTGCAAATATAAAAATATATCTTGTAACAATTATTTGTGTGATGGAGAATTAGAATGAATATATCTCATGTAATATCATATATTGAAACCGTAAAACTTGGAAGCATATCTGCTGCTGCCGAAAGATGCAGTTTAAGCCAGTCTGCGCCAGCAAATAAAAACACTTGAGAAAACATTCAATATCAAACTTATTGATAGATCTCACAAAGGGATAGTACCAACTGCTGCAGGAGAGATAACTTACACAAATTTTCTTTCGATTTTGGACTCTTGCAATAACATATATCAAGAAATTGATAAACTAAATTCTACAGATGAGAGCATCAAAATTGCATCTACGCCTTTTGCTTGCGCATATGCTTTACCTTGTACATTTTATCATTTCAAAAGTAAATATCCCAATTATTCACTTGAGATTGAAACGATACAAAGTGATGACATCGAGCAAAAAATACTAAAGAGAAGCTCTGATTTGGGAATTATTATCGGCGAACCAAGAGACAAAAGATTAACTTACAAAAAGGTATTTTCGGATGCATTTTTACTTGTATGCAGCACTGTTTTTGACATTCCAGATACCATATCAAAGAATGATATTTATAACTATCCATTTGTTATGCTATCAAATAGCCACAAAACACAGCGAATTTTAAAAGACCAGCTATTGTTAAATGAAATTGATTATGAAAAGCTAAATATATTGTATTCTATAGACACGGCCGAGGCAATGAAGATATCCGCAGTCAATGGGTTTGGAATCGCGTTATTACCATATATGTCAATAAAAAAAGAGTTGTATCATAAACAACTCCGTATAGTACAATGTACTGACTTAAAATTAGAGGGTAGCTATTACTCAATAAAACAACGTACCGATGACCATTTATGCATGGGAAGAGAAAAAGCAATACAGCAACTCGAAAAGATAATTAGTCAAACCATTTGCTAATAACTATCTCCCATACACCATTTAACACTTCTGTGGGCTCACACTTAAATCCATGTTTCTTACAATAATCATCCACAGATACTAGCGCACAACTATGGTCGGTTATAACCATATATACTTCGTCACCTTGTCGTTTTGAGAGTAAGTTTTGAACTTTCATAATCGGTATAGGGCACATTTCACCAAGGCAATCAACTATTATAATATCATCTTCATTATACAATTATTCACCCTCCCACATATACAAATACTACTATCCTCTCACAATTTCACTAGTGAAATATAGATGTAGATTCTATCAATCGACTCCATATATAACTGCATTGCCTGAAAACAATATTGAATTTATTATATATTTACTCATGTACCTTGCAGGCCATTTCCGTTATTTCAACTTTAAAAACAGCAGTAGCGTCTACCATTTTTTGTTCAAAATTCCATTCTTGTTTTTTGGTCATGTGCTGCATTAATATTTTAAGACCTTCTATTTTTTCATTTTCATTTGTAACCATAGACACGTTGCCTTGACCGATTATACTTTTGAATGCCCCAGAACATTCGCAAGCTATATCACTATTTCCTACTGTCAGTACATATGCTGTATCCATTTCAAATCCAACCTTTTTATTTGTCTCGAGTAATAAAATCTTTCTCCCCACTTTAGCAGAATGAAAATATAATGTCGTAACACCATCAATAGTCGAAGCACCAAAGTTAAGTGGTACAATATATACTTCATCTTTATCGATTAATCCAAGCCTACAAATCAAACATTCGTCTATTATTTCAAGTATTTTATTTTTGTCTGTTACTTCTCTATCTTTTCTTCTCATAATATTCCTCTCTAATGTATATAATTTTCAAATTATAACAAATTTCGAAATCCATCTAGTGAGCGCTTAATCATATTATAATCTACACAATAACTTAATCTTAGCCATCCAGGACAACCAAAGTCATCTCCAGGAACCGTTAATATTCCATTTTCTTTAGCTCTGTTACAAAACGCAGTTGCATCTCCACCTGGTGCTTGCATAAAAAGATAAAATGCACCCTGTGGTTTAATGAATGTATAACCCATTTCCGATAAGGAATCGCATAACAATTGTCTGTTTTTGTCATACGCACTTAAGTCAGGCATAATCTCATTGTTTTCACATCTTGTAATAACAAGCTGCATTAAAGAAGATGCACAAACAAACCCTAAAGAACGGGCTGCTCCAGCAACTGCAAATCTCAACTCCTCAAAATCTGTTAGATCCTTAGACAATAATGCATATCCAATTCTTTCTCCCGGCAAAGAAAGCGACTTGCTATAAGAATAGCAGATTATAGTATTTTTGTATAAATCAGGAATAAATGGCACATTTACACCATCATATACTAATTCACGATATGGCTCGTCAGAAATCAGGTAAATCGGATGACCATATTCTCTAGTCTTTTCATTTAGAATATCGACCAATCGAAGTAAAGTTTCTTCACTATATATCACTCCAGTAGGATTATTAGGAGAATTTATGATAACCGCTTGAGTATTCTTATTTATTACGGTTTCAAAATGATCGAAGTTAATTTGGAAATTAGGTATATCAGGATCAACCAAACTTAACTTTCCACCACCTATTGTTGCAAATATATTATATTCAGGAAAATATGGAGCAAATGCAACAAATTCACTATTATCATCCACAGTAAGCGCCTTTAGAGTTGAAGTAAGTGCCATCGCTGCACCATGCGTAATAAATACAGAAGATCTATCATAATCTTTATTAAATCGTTTGTTTAAATTATTTATTATTGCATCACGTGTTTCATCGAGACCTGGTGCACTAGTATATCCATGAACCCTTGTAGTAGGAAGATTATTTATAATATCATCAATCGATTCATCTACTAGCTTCGGTGCAGGCACGCTTGGATTTCCCAAACTAAAGTCAAAAACACTTTCCTCTCCATGAAGTTGCGCTCTTTGTCTGCCATATTCGAACATTTCACGAATTGAAGATCTTTTACTTCCTAGTTCTACCATATATTTAGATAACATTTTTTTCCTCCTATTATAATTGATATTTGTATTTTTCCAAAAATTAAAACATTTGTAATATTAAAAAATACACTGGTGGTATAAGTAATGCGGGCAAAAAATTAATCGTCTTTACATCCACAATTCTAAGAATACTAAATCCAGTAATCATAATTAATATACCGCCTACTATACCTATCTCCGACATAAGAGCCTCTGTAATGAATGGTCCTAGTGTAGTTGCTCCGAGATAAATTGAACCTTGCCAACAAAATAAAAATATCGCAGAGTACAATATCGAAAATCCGAAGTTAGATGCTAGTATCATAGACGTGATAAAATCTAATGTTGCATTAGTAAATAAAAATGTATGATTATCATTTAGCGCACTTTCAATAGGTCCCAAGATTGACAATGTACCAAAACAAAATAACAAAATAGCAGTTATAGTACCTTCTATATTTCCAACCTTCTTTGATTTTTGGGTCAGCCTGTCTATTTTATCATATAAATCGATCGTCTGCCCTAAGAAGGCACCACTAGCCAACGCAATAATAAACAAAACAGGCATCGTGCTAGCTTGCATATTAGTCACAAAAGAATTAACTCCAATTGCAACAGCAGCAAAACCCATCGCCTGCATCATTATGTGACTTTGTTTCTCACTAAGTGCTTTTTTAAGAGTAGCACCTATGATTGAACCAATAATTATTGCAGTTACATTTACATATGTTCCTATCATACAATTCCTAATTCTTCCTTAGTAATTAACGATATTCCGTTTTTCTTTAAAATATCTGCCAATAAATTCGGTGCACTAACCCTAAATACCATATAAGCCATGTTTTCCCCTCTTCCAATCAGAGAATACATGTATTCGATATTTATGTGCTCTTCGTCTAATAAGGTCAACACTGAAGCAAGTCCACCAGGAATATCCGGAACCGCAACTGCAACAACTTCTGTTATTTGTGCAACTTTATGAGATTTCTTTAGAGCTTCTTTTGCCTTTTGAGTATCACTGACAAGCAATCTCAGAATTCCAAAATCTGCAGTGTCCGCAATTGTAAGAGCTCTTATATCCACACTAGCTTCCGATAATGTTCTTGTAACAGATGCGATCATGCCAGGTTTATTTTCTATAAAAATAGATATTTGATTAATAGTCATATTATCCTCCGAATTAAAATATAATATATAGTATTACTTTTACAAGTTATACATATCAAATAAAAAACAATTACACTAATTATCTAGCAACTTACGTTTATCAATAACTCTGACAGCTTTTCCTTCCGATCTTTCTATCGTATCGGGTTCTACCAGTCTAACTCTAGCGACTATCCCCAGTAATGATTTTATTGCTAAAGATAACGCTTTCTCATTATCTGAAATTCCCTTAACAGTATCTGAAAAGTTATTTTCTGTCATTTCAACCATGATTTCCATAATATCATTATTGTCAACTCTATCAACTATTATCTTATAATTAGCCAAATATCCATGTTTTAATAATACAGCTTCGATTTGAGATGGGAAAACATTGACCCCTCTAATAATAAGCATATCGTCGGTTCTCCCTCTTGGTTTACTCATTTTGATTAGAGTACGACCACATGAACACTTTTCATTTGTCAATGTTGCAATGTCCCTTGTTCTATATCTTATGATTGGAAATGCTTCTTTGGTAATGCACGTAAATACCAATTCACCTTGCGTGCCATATGGCAAAACTTCCCCCGTCTCAGGATCAATTATTTCTGCTATGAAATGGTCTTCATTAATATGCATTCCAGTTTGAGATTCACAGTCAAATGATACACCTGGTCCTAGCACTTCAGTCAACCCATATATATCATAAGCCTTGATTCCTAACATTTCTTCTAGTTGCATTCTCATTTCTTGAGTCCATGGTTCAGCACCAAAGATTCCAGCTTTTAAATTTATGTCTTTACTTGTAAGTCCACTCTTATGAAGTTCCTCAGCGATATGAAGTGCATAAGATGGTGTACAACATATAATTGATGAACCGAAGTCCTGCAGAATAGTAATCTGTCTATTAGTATTACCACTAGATACA
This sequence comes from uncultured Oscillospiraceae bacterium, assembly GCA_964370025.1. Taxonomy (GTDB): domain Bacteria; phylum Bacillota; class Clostridia; order Peptostreptococcales; family Anaerovoracaceae; genus CAYJGJ01. The sequence continues at coordinate 30,712 of CAYJGJ010000008.1, read as the reverse complement.
GGTATTGTAGTTGCGCCTACTTTAACAGCACCACCATCTAATCCAAGCCCACCAGTAAATAAGCCATATCCATATGAAACGTGTACAAAATCGTTTTCATCACATCCTGCTGCGACTAGAGCTCTTGCGCAACAGTCTGCCCAAATATCTAAGTCATTTTTTGTATAGCCTACTACTATTTGTTTTCCAGTAGTACCACTCGATGCATGAAGTCTAATTACCTCATTAAGTGGCGCTGCAAATAATCCATATGGGTATGTATCACGCAAGTCTGTTTTGTATGTAAATGGCAACTTACATAAGTCATCGACTGTTTTTATGTCATCAAATGAAACGCCTTTTTCATCCATCAAATTTCTGTAATACGGAACATTTTCATAAACTCTTTTTACTGTATTCGATAATCTTTCATTTTGTAATTTTGTAATTTCTTCACGAGAAGAAGTTTCTATATCTGGGTTATAGTATTTCATTAAAAATTATTCTCCTTTTACTTTAAACTATTTTATTATCTCCATGTTTAACGAATTGCATCGTAACGAAACTTAATGCTACGAATAACGCTGCATATGGAAACAATGTTTCATATCCAACATTTCTAAGCAAAAAACCTGCTGCGATCGGGGTAATGGTTTGTGCTGCCATTGAAAATGTATAATAATATCCTGTAAACTTGCCTATATACGCTCCACTACACATTTCAACTACCATAGGCAATGAATTTACATTGATTGCTGCCCAAGCTAGTCCTACTAATATAAATAAGACATACAGCGCTGGCGTAAACGCATCAAATAGTAATGTGAAGACAAATCCTCCAAAGAAGCATGATGCAAGTAGTACGCATCCAAATAATATTACCTTCTTTCTTCCTAGTTTTGAGGAAATTATCCCTATCGGTATATACGAAAGAATTGCACCCGCTGTTGCGACTGTCAAACACAAGGTGGCATCTCCCAAGGCCATATTCCACATTCTTCCAGCATATACTGTAAACCATGTAGTAATTGCATTGTAACCAATAAACCATAATGAAATGGAAAGCAATAAGAATGCTAAGCTTTTTTTGACTTCGGAAGGCAATATCTCTTCACCAGATTCATTTTGTTTCGTCAGTACTTCTTCTGGATGAGCATTCTCGTATTCCTTAATTTCAAGTTCAATTTTTCTTTCATTGATAGTGAAAAGAACAATTAATACTGAAACAATCATTATTACTGAAACAATCATAAATAATAGACTGTAGTCTACATGAGCTAAATCACCTATTCTGCTCGAACTATACAAAAGAGATGTAATTATTAAAAAAAGTATTCCTCCCATAGCACCCATTAAGTTTATGATTGCATTACCCTTGCTTCTCAAAGGTTTAGGAGTAACATCTGGCATAAGTGCAACTGCTGGACTCCTATAAGTGCCCATCGCTATAAGAACTAATCCAAGTACAACGACAAAAAGTATTAATTTTGTCTGTGACGGATCAGAATAATAGCTGTTATCTATTATCGGAAGGATATTCATAAGGATGACTGCCACAATCGTTCCTATTAAAATAAAGGGACGTCTCTTTCCATATTTTGATAAGCTCTTATCAGAAATCGCACCAAACAACGGAAGTAAAAACAGTGCAAGTATATTGTCCGCAGCCATTATCCCACCAGTAAATGTTTCATTTAAAGCAAATGTTTCTGTTAATATCTTAGGAATTACACTATCATACATTTGCCAAAAAGCAGTTATAGACAAAAATGCGAATCCAACAAAGATTGTTCGTATATTATTTATCTTCAAGTTGATTTCCTCCTTTATCATTATCAAATATACATTTCATTAAAATAATCACTCACATTTTTTATATTGTCGCTTCAATTTTCAATATAATATAAAATCAAATACCAACATGCACCATGCGTTTAAATTAAAATGATAAAATATCACTCTATTAATTATATTTTGACATCTAATATTAAAAAATGTATGATTATATATAATATCATATTTAGAGAAGTATTTCACCAATTATTTGTTACTAGTGCAAAAAGCTAACATAACTATATACATTAAAATACTTGAACTAGTAGCTATTATAAAAATTCGCGTATTAAATTAAGAAGGATGTAATTCATGAAAAAGAAAAAAACTCGTAATATCGATTACGCAAAACCATTACTAATTACAGCTATTACTGCCGTAACTACAATCGCGACCACAATTTACCTAACTATGCCTGCAAAGACATCGGATGATAAAAAGAAACCTTTTACAGGTCGGAATTTTGCTCACAGAGGACTATTCTCAAAAGACCAAACTGTTCCCGAAAATTCTGTTAAGGCTTTTGAACTAGCTACGGAAGCAGGATATGGGATTGAACTTGATGTCCATATCACTAAAGATAACAAAGTCGTCGTATTTCATGATGATACTCTTGACAGGGTATGTGGAATAGACGGAAGGATCGAAGATTGCAATTGGTCCGACTTAAAGAATTTACGGCTATACGAAACGACAGAATCAATTCCATTGTTACAAGAGGTCTTAGACATGATCGCAGGTAGAATTCCAATAATACTAGAACTAAAACCAGACAAAAGGCGTAGTGAATTATGCGAGCACACCTATCGACATATCATAAACTACTCTGGAGAAATATGCATAGAAAGTTTTGATCCACGCATAGTAGCTTGGTTTAGAAAAAATGCTCCTAATATTCTCAGAGGCCAACTATCTCAACCACCCAAAGACTACAAAAACAGCACTTCTATAGTTAAGGCTTTCCTTGTAGGAAACCTACTTACCAATTGTTTGAGTAGACCCAATTTTATAGCTTATAAGATTGGGAAAAAACCACTACTTCTTCGGCTAAACCATATGCTTGGAGCTATGAAAGTTGCATGGACTTCACACTCTCCATCGTCGGAAAAAGAAAACGATGCCGTTATTTTTGAGCATTACAAACCGGGACAATTTCTCACTAAGTAATCATGAATATCTATTACAGAATCAAACACATAATCTGGTTTGATGTCCGAAACTTCTATATCTGCTTTAGAAGTTTCTCCTGATAAAACGCAAACTGATACTGCTCCAGCATTTTTTCCTATTGCAATATCGGTATACAATCTATCCCCTATCATAGCAATTTCTTCTATAGGAATTGCTAGTTTTCTTGCAAGAGTTATAAGCATTTGTGGGTTTGGTTTGCCTATGTAAAATGGTTCAATTCCAGTAGAACTAGTAAGCAAAGCACACATACTACCGCAATCTGGCAGTACAATATCTTCGGGCATTGGACAAACTAAATCGGGATTAGTTGCAATAAAGTCAGCACCCCTTCTCAAAAAATAAACTGCTTTCTCTAACTTCTCGTATGTCAATTCCCTATCAAATCCCACACAAACTACTTGTGCGTCTACATCAGATATAATTACACCATATGATTCGAGTTCATCTTTTAAAGCAGCTGTTCCTACTAAGTGCACTTTATTGCCAGGATATTTTGAAATAAGATAATCCGCACATGCCATCCCAGATGTAAGTACATTTTCTGGTTCACAAACGAATGTCATATCTTTTAATCTTTTTACATAATCGGTAGCTGCCCTTGATGAATTATTGGTAAGAAAAACATGTTGAGCATTTGACTGAGCGATAAAGTCTATCAATTCTCTAGCCCCCTTAAACACTTCATCACCTAAATAAAGAGTTCCATCCAAATCAAAAACAAACGCTTTGCAATTTTTTAATGTTTTTTTCATAGCTTACCCCAACATATCTTATATGTTATACGTTATACGTGACTCATATCACGTCTTACTTTTCAAACTATAACTTCGCTTTATTCCTTACTTTGTCGTTGTTTCATTATTTCTCTAGCTTGCTCCATGAGACTATCGCTAACTTCATTAACTAAAATAACATCTTTCACTTCAGGAATATGTTGCATTATGTTTGATTTCACTACTTCTTCATTCGTATAATCAGCCGAAGGACATCCAGCGCAATTTCCTATCATTTTAAATCTAACAATATCATCTTTATATTGCAAAACTTCAATGTCACCACCATGAGAGTTTAAAAATGGTCTTACATACTCATTTATAACACTTTCTAATTTTGAATCCATTTCAATACCTTTCCAAATAATAAATTGACCAGAACAGATCGCATATGCATAATACACAGCGTTATAATAATACTTTGTTTTGTTCAAAATTGCAAATAGAGTTAGCAATGTTTAATGCAAAAGACGATCTAAATAGATCGTCTTTATAATTATACTCTTTATATTTTATTAATGATTATTGTGTTACTTTTGCAATTTTCTTTGCCAATTGTTTTTTATGTTCCAAGTTTCCTTGTCTAGCAATCATTATCCTTTGCGCTTGTGGAGAACCAGCACCATGCATTGATTCTGTTCTATATCCTACAGCCGCAGTTCCGAGGCATATATTTTCTATAAGTCTCATAATTCTAAATCTATTTTCGGTAGTTATATTAGCAACTCCTTTAAAATACTTGTCAATCATAGGTCCAATTTTTGGATCTCTGAAGTCAGCTTCAGACGGTGCCGTAACAACTAATCCACCAGCAATATCTTCCGCTAGTCTAGTTAATTCATAAGGGAATCTAGTTACATTTTGCTTGCATACGTTTGCCATTAAAAGATCTATAATGTAATTTCCACTCTTTGTTTTTGTTCCTTCTGTAGAACATGCAATCCCACAACAAAACAATGTTTCATTTAAATGAGTCATTTCAATCAGTTTATCTTTTACGTGGCTAGCCTTTGCAGCCCCATTAAATTCAGCAGCAACAGCAGCAGCACCGATTAATACATCACCTACTCCTACTTTGCATCCACCATAACTTTGTCTATGGTATCCAGCAAATCTTTCTACAAGCATGGAAGCAAACTCTGTTTCACCATTCAAGAAAATCCTATCGTTTGGTACAAATACATCATCAAAAACTACTAAGGCTTCCATGCCTCCAAATTCTTGATTCCCTGTATCCATAGGATTTCCTTCAAGTTTACGAGTGTCGCAACTTTGACGTCCTATAATCATGTATATACCTTTTGAATCTACTGGTACAGAAAAAGATACGGCATAGTCCTTATCTTCTGGTGACATTGCAATTGTAGGCATAACTAATACTTCATGGCTATTAATTATTCCAGTTTGATGAGCTTTTGCTCCACGGACTACAATTCCATCTTCTCTTCTTTCAACAATTCTGAGGAACATATCAGGATCTTCTTGTTGATGAGGAGCTTTAGACCTGTCGCCTTTAGGATCAGTCATAGCACCATCTACAGTGTAGTCTTTATCTTGAACCATTTTAACAAAATTCAAAAAATTTTGATGATAAGAAGTTCCATGTTTTTCGTCGATTTCAAAAGTTGTAGAATATACAGCATTACACGCATCCATTCCTACACAACGTTGAAAGCAAGCAGCAGTTTGTTGACCTAAAAGTCTTTGCATTTTTACTTTATTTTTTAAATCCTCAGTAGAACGATGTATGTGTGTAAATCTATTAATTCTATTGCCTGTTTCTGGACATTCTACAGTCATCAAATCTTGATATTCTGGGCGTTGAGCCAAATCATAAGTCATTCTTACTGAATTTAATGATGGTCTAAGTATTGGGTCATCTACTGGATTTTCAATTTTTTTCCCAAACATATAAATTTCCATCGGAATTTTTCGAATACTTTCAATATATTGTTCACCTGTCATAAGAGCCATAATTACACATTTCCTTTCTTAATTAAAAACAATACAAATTATATTAGCAATATATATGCCATGCAAACATTGCAATAATAAATTTGCGAATAAAAATATAATATATTAGTAATATTAACAAAAAACATCAAAAACAAATGTCAGTTTCAACAGAATACAAAGTGAAGATATAAGTAAAACTCAAAAACTAGAATAATCTCAAGGAACAGAATGCAATAATTATACTTAATACATTACTTCAATATGCAAAAATGAAACATGACAGCAATAAATACTTATTTATTAGTCAACAACAATTAAAAAAATAAGGCAATCATACACGTTGCAAAAATGACTTTAAGTTGCAAAAATGAAACATGCGCAATTTTATTTCACCATCTGTTCATACTTCTGGCGTTTTCTAACTAATGTCGCAATATCAATATTCAAAGCTCGGGCAGCATCTCTTACATTTCCATATTTTTCATAGGCGGCCTTTATATGATTATATTCAAATTGGATAACAGCTTTTTTTAAATTGACATCTCCCCATACTTCACTATAACTTGAGTTCTCTCTCTTAAATATAGATAGCGTTTCTTTTTCAATAATATCATCATAACTAAGAATAATAGCATTTTCTATTACCCCTTTTAGTTCTCTGATATTTCCCGGCCAAGAATATTGTAAGAGCAAGTTCATACTTTCTTCACTCAATGTTTTCTTCTTTTCATATTTTAGATTTAAATCTCTAAGGTAATGATTGATTAGCGGCTTTATATCCCCCGTTCTTTCCCTCAAAGGAGGAATTATCATCGAAAAAGTAGAAATACGATAATATAAATCTTCTCTAAATGTATTTTCCTCGACCATTTTTAGCAAATCTCTATTAGTAGTGGCAATTATTCGAACATCGATGTCTATCTCTTTGATAGCACCAATCGGTTTAATTTTCATTTCTTGCAATACTCTTAAAAGTTTTGCCTGCATTTCTAATGGCAATTCGCCAATTTCTTCTAATACTAAAGTACCTCCATTAGCACTTTCAAAGACTCCTATTTTTCCATTTTTCTCTGCACCTGTAAACGAACCTTTAGCATATCCAAACAATTCACTTTCTATTAAAGAATTAGGGATCGCAGCACAGTTTATACTTAATAGTACATTCTCGGATCGTTTCGAATTTTTAACGATAAATCGAGCAATTTCATCTTTTCCTGAACCGGTTTCGCCCATTATCAAAATAGTTGTTTCTAATTCAGCTACTTTTAACGATTGAGTAATTAAGTTAAGCATTTTAGAATCTTTTACGACAAGACCGTCACTTATGTATTCCTCAGAGTTAAGTACTCGGGAAAATGGAGATGAATTATTTACTGTCTTCTTCGAGATTTGAGCATTATTATATGCATCTATGATAATAGAGATAATTAGATCCACTTCCCCATCTTCATTAATTAATGGAAACGATGTAATTTGAGCTTTATTATCATCCTTATACCTTTGTTCAAAGGAAACCATTTGCTTAGTTTCCAATGCAACTAGTGTTCCCGATCTGTCAATATATCCACGTTCCAAAAGGAATTGCATGTGTTTTCCGATTACATCATCGATCGGTATTCCTGAAATTCTCTGGTATGCTTCGTTTGCATATATTGTAACGGCATTTTTATCCGTGATATAAATGCCATCATTTAGGTTGTCAAAAATTTTGATTATAGAATGATTTTTTTCATTAAAATTAATTATCATAATATGTATATTTAGATCACATTCTTACCAAGCAAAAATGCTTTTTTATTAATATCTATAAATTTCGGCGCTACACTTTTTTCTATTAAATCTAACCATTCTTTTTCTTCAAAATCAAAATATCTCGATAAATATCCTATCAATACAATATTTACACCCTTAGGAGTCCCAGCTTCTACGGCCAAGGAGAGAGCATCGAATGCTTTTATATCTATATTGAGCGACTCTATCTTAGATACGATTTCACTAGGATATTGTGCCGCGCCTGTAATAACAGGCATAGGATTGACCTCTTGCGTGTTAGTAATAAGCGTTCCCCCAGGTTTTAGATATTCCGTCCAACGTGCTGCTTCAAGCAACTCAAAAGCAACTATGAAATCCGCCTCTCCTTTGTCAATTATAGGAGAATACACTTTATCTCCGTAACGAACGTAAGTAACTACGGAACCTCCACGTTGACTCATCCCATGTACTTCTGACACTTTAATATCATATCCTTTTGATAGAAATATATTACCAAGTAATTTACTAGCAAGAAGCGATCCTTGCCCCCCTACTCCTACTATCATTATATTCTTTGTATTCATTGTCACACCTTTCTTGAACATACTCATTATTTAGAAGACTTGCACATAGCTTCAAAATTACATAACTGCGTACATACATCACACCCTGTACACAAAGTAACATCGATGGTCGCTTTTTTATCGACCATGCTTATAGCAGGACAACCTATTTGCATACATTTCTTACATCCTATGCACTTTTCACTATCTACGTGAATTGGTGGATCAATTTTTACAGATTTAAGAAGCACACAAGGTCTACGTGAAATTATTACTGAAGGTTCTTTTTTCGTTCTAGAAAGTTTTACAGCTTTTGTAGTTTCTTCCAAATCATATGGATCTACAACTGTCACATCATTGATGCCGATTGCACGACATAGTGTCTCTAAGTCAATTTTCGAACATGGATCCCCTTTGAGATTATATCCCGTAGTAGGATTGTGCTGATGTCCTGTCATCCCTGTAATCGAATTGTCTACAATAATTACAGTACTATTCGATTGATTGTAAGCAATATTGATCAATCCGGTGACTCCCGAATGCATAAATGTAGAATCACCAATAACTGCGACAGTATCACAATCGGACTTGCCTTCCATGGCCTTATTAAATCCATGTATGCCAGAAACTGATGCTCCCATACAGAGAACAGAATCGATAGCACCCAAAGGAGGAGCAGCTCCCAAAGTATAGCAACCTATATCTCCTAGGACTGTCAATTTTTCTTTGTTTAACACGTGAAATAAGCCTCTATGAGGACATCCTGCGCACATTACAGGAGGTCTAACAGGAATATTCTCTTCCAGACATTTTATATCCTCACTTGAAACCATCATTTTAGGCAAAATGTCATTTCCAAATCTATTACTAATCGCATCTGAAACTATGTTTTGAGAAAATTCACCAATCAAAGAAAATATTTCTTTTCCAACTACTTTAACCTTGATGTCATTACAATGTTCTTGTATGAATCCATCAAGTTCTTCTACTACTACAACTTCATCTACCATTTCAGCAAAATTTTTAATCAATTTAGTTGGAAGCGGATAAACTATACCTAGTTTTAGCACACTATATGTATCACCGAATACTTCTTTGATATATTGGTAAGACGTACTGCTAGTAATAAATCCAATCTTTCTATTTTCGCCTTTTTCTATGCGATTAATATCCGTAGATTCAGAGAAATCGATCAAGTTCAAATTTCTCTTCTCCACCACAGGATGTTTCAATTTAGCGAAGCTGGGCATCATAATATTCTTAGCCGGATTTTTTTTATATTCTACCGATACGAATTCATTACGTGCGTTAGTTTGTACAACACTTTGAGAATGGGATATTCTCGTACACATTTTAACAAATACTGGAGTATCATATTTTTCAGATAGTTCGAAAGCTAGTTTTGTAAAATCGATAGCCTCCTGTGAATCCGCGGGTTCTAGCATAGGAACTTTCGACGCTTTTGCATAGTGGCGAGAATCTTGTTCGTTTTGAGAACTATGCATACCTGGATCATCTGCGACTCCAATGACAAGCCCCCCTCCGACACCAGTATATGATAATGTAAATAATGGATCCGCGGCAACGTTTATACCAACATGTTTCATAGCACAGAAACTTCGTTTACCTGCCAAAGATGCCCCAAAAGCAACTTCCATCGCTACTTTTTCATTAGGTGCCCACTCTGCATATATTTCATCATATTTTGCAACTTCTTCCGTAATCTCAGTACTAGGTGTACCAGGATAACTTGAAACCACGTTACATCCCGCCTCATACAACCCTCTAGCTACAGCTGCATTACCAAGCATTAATTCTTTCATTTGTTCTACTCCATTTGTTCTTTATTATACTAACTTAACTTGTGATTTGAGATTCGACTAGCGATACTTGATTATACTTATCTCTAAGTTTAGGTTTTTCTATCTTCCCTGTAGGATTTCTAGGAATAGTATCGAATATAATTTTGTGAGGCCTCTTGTATTTATGTAACTCTTTACAAAATTCCATTACTTCCTCTTCTGTACACTTGATTCCATCTTTTACTTCTATTATCGCTACCGCAATTTCTCCAAGTCTACTGTCAGCCATTCCTATTACTGCGACATCTTTAATCTTATCAAATTTGCGCAGATAATTTTCAATTTCTACAGGATATATATTTTCGCCACCAGAAATAACTACATCTTTCTTTCGATCTACTAGATATATAAAACCATCTTCATCTTTTTTCGCGACATCACCTGTATATAACCATCCGTCTTTAAGAGATTCAGTAGTTGCTTCCATATTCTTGTAATATGATAGCATAAGTCCAGGCCCTTGAACTGCTAACTCTCCTACTTCATTTATGCCAGCCTCTTCTCCGGAATCCTTGACTATTTTTACTTTCCAATGATGTCCTGGTATGCCTATAGCACCAACTTTATGAGTGTTTTCGATGCCGAGATGGACACAGCCTGGTCCTAATGATTCACTTAGACCGTAGTTTGTATCATAATCATGATGTGGAAAAATCTTCTTCCATCGTTTAATAAGACTTTTGGGAACCGGTTGCGCTCCTATATGCATTAGTCTCCATTGTTCTAAGTGATAATCATTCAAATCAATTCGACCACTGTCTATTAAATCCAGAATGTCCTGAGCCCACGGAACTAATAGCCATACAATTGTACATTTTTCTTCAGTAATTGCGCGCAATATCCACTCTGGCTTTATTCCCCGCAACAATACAGCTTTGCTTCCAGAAATCAAACTACCAAACCAATGCATTTTTGCACCTGTATGATATAGTGGTGGTATACACAAAAATACATCCTCTCTGTCCTGCAAATGATGGGCTTGTTCCGTTTCACATGAAGCGATCAATGCCTTGTGGTGATGTAATATTGCTTTAGGAAACCCCGTAGTTCCTGAAGAAAAATATATCGCCGCGAGATCTTCTTTTTTCGGTTTAATTGGCGGAGCTTCAAAAGAATAGTACTGACATAACTTTGAATATGATTCTGCATATTCAGGAACATCTTTTCCTACATAAAACATATGATTTAGATTCTCTTTTGTAGTTGGAATTTCGTCGAGTCTTTCTATAAAATCCTCGCCAAAAACAAGAACCTCAACATCTGCTAAGTCTATGCAGTACTCTATTTCTTTGCTAGAGTATCTAAAGTTGAACGGTACAGCTATACATCCTGCTTTTAGGATTCCAAAATATATAGGAAGCCACTCCATGCAATTGTACAACAGTATACCAACTTTTGCACCTCTACTTACCGAACGACTAAGCAATAAATTAGCAAATCTATTTGCCGAATTGTCGAATTCTTTCCATGTGATTTCTCTTCTATATGGAGCATCTGGATTATGACTTTCTATCATGCTATATTCTCGCCATGTCTTAGCTTTGTCTCTTTCCTCTGTCGGATTGATTTCGACTAAGCTAATTTCAGAACCATATAAACGCGCATTATGTTCTAATAAATCTGTAATTATCATCGCTAACTCCTATACTATAACTTATTACAGTAACAGCATAACCTAAATTATCTCTTACTCTGGTTATTTTACTCTATCAGATTAGTTGTTGCAAACTAATATTAATAATATTAGTTGCGATCTTTGTGCCATATTTATTCCTGCTCTGGTATCATATCAGCATTTACACCTATTGCTTCACCAATGATTTTATTCACATCATTCATCATGATAGAAAATCGCATTTCGGTTTGCATATACTCAGATGCTTTAGGATTAGCCATTACAATTTTGTATAGCTCTTGCGCAGAAGTCATAATGTCTCCTTGTATACTTTCTCCCGACATTTGCTTCAATTGTAATTCTAGTTGCTTTGCTTGAAAGTCCTTTATCATTTTTGATAAGTCTTCATTTTTTTCTATCTCAATTTTTTGCGCTTCATAATCTTTATATTCTTGCGAATCCTTTATTGCTCTAGCCAAGTTATGTGCCATATCATATACGTTCATTTTATTCCTCCCTTAAAAATCTAAAAATGTTGTTAATATCATAGGTGTTTTTTTAGTTCTCTTAAATATAAATTTCCTTAAATCATCCCTAACTGTGTTAATGATTGTATTCCAATCTTTCTCTTTTCCTCTCAGAACATTTTCAAGCGATTCTAGTGCTATCAGTCTCGCTTCTTCTACCAATTCCTCGTTGTCCTTTACATAAACGAATCCTCGAGATAGTATCTCAGGCCCTGACATTATCAATCCATTAGCCTTGTCGATAGATGCAGTAACAACAATCAATCCGGCTTCAGATAGCCTTCTTCTTTCATTAAGGACCGTGTTGCCAACATCGCCTACACCAAATCCATCTATCAATACCGGTTCAGAATTTATTACATTCTTTTCGTGCTTTACAGAATTTCTAGTTACGGAAATCCTATCTCCATTGCCGGCCACGAAAATGTTTTTCCGGTCCATACCCAAGCTTTCCGCTATTTCGGCATGTGCTATAAGATGTCTGCACTCACCATGAACTGGCATAAAAAACTTAGGTTTTATTATTGAATGAATAATTTTCAACTCTTCGCTATTTGCGTGTCCAGAAACGTGGACAGGTGCAATTTCCGAATAGATAACCTTCACTTCTTTTTCAAACAGCTTATTCATTATATTGCTGACAGTCTTTTCATTTCCTGGTACAGGAGACGATGAAAATATTACAGTATCACCTTTTTTAAGTTTCACAGATCTATGTTCATTTGCCGCCATTCTTGAAAGTGCGGAAAGTGGTTCTCCCTGACTTCCAGTCGTAATAATAACAATTTCACGATCTGGATACTTATCGATATTTTTTATATCGATAATAACTCCAGCAGGAGCACGCAAGTAACCTATATTTTTTCCTAAATCTACAACGTTCTCCATACTTCTTCCGCAAATCGCAACCTTTCTGCCATGAGCAGCTGCACTATTTACAATTCCTTGAATTCTATGCAAATTAGAAGAAAACGAAGCTATGAGCAAACGACCAGTGCTTTCATTGATAAACGTATCGAGTGTATTAGTAACAGTCCTTTCCGAACTGCAAAATCCTGCTTTAGTTGCATTCGTACTATCAGCGAACATCATCGTTACACCTTTTCTAGATATATCAGCAAGCTTAGCAAAATCAAGTATCTGGCCATCTACAGGTGTATAGTCAATCTTAAAATCACCTGTATGGAAAAACGATGCAACAGGTGTTTCGATATAGAAGCACAAACAATCTGGTATTGAGTGTGTTGTCCTAATAGCTTCTACTTTAAAATCACCTACACTTATTACGTCACCAGGAGTGATTTCATTTAATTTAGCATCTAACTTATGCTCATGCAATTTGTTTTTAATAAGACCGAGTGGAAACTTTGTAGCATAAATTGGAACATTAATCTTCTTAAGCAAATATGGAACAGCCCCTATATGATCCTCGTGACCATGTGTAATAAATACTCCCAATATTTTTTCTTTATTATCCTCGAGATATGTGAAATCAGGTATTACTATATCGATACCAAACATTTCATCCTCGGGAAAAGACATCCCACAGTCCACAATAATCATTTGATCTTT
>CAYJGJ010000008.1:0-17079 GCA_964370025.1 uncultured Oscillospiraceae bacterium | reverse complement strand
TATTCGAAAATTGTTAGATTTTTACCTATTTCATATAAGCCACCAAGTGGGATAATCTTCACAGGTTCTGTAGAACCTTGATAATTGCTATTTTTTCTACCTGACTTTTTCTTTGTATCGCTTTTTTTATTATTATCAGAGCCAAGTTTCTTTATTTTCTTATCAGAAGCATTGGAATTAAACTCATTTAGAACTGTTATTGTTTCGTCCTTTTTACCTCCACGTTTTTTACCACTTCCTTCTCTTTTTGCATTCTGATTAGATTTCGACAATTTAGCAACTATGGATTCATCTATAATATTGCTTCCTTCTTTATTTCCTTTTTTCTTTTTTTCTTTTCCTTTGTAATTTACATTGCCAGTGTCGCCTTCGTAAGTGTTATAATAATCACTTACATTTTTTGCTTTTTGTACGGCTGGTGCATTCATTCTTGCTATACGTAGTTTTTCTCTTACGTCATTGCCTTTACTTTCTTTCATTATTTTCCTTTTATTTTATTACAATATTTATTAATTTGTTTGGAACAGTAATAACTTTAATTACTTCTTTTCCTACGGTAAGATTTTTTATTTTATCGTTTTCTGTTGCAATTATTTCCAATTCTTCCTTTTTTAAATTATTATCTATTGTTAATTTTTCTTTTACCTTTCCATTTATTTGTATTACAATTTCTATTTTATCTTTTTGTAGTGCGGTTTCATCATATTTAGGCCAGCTTACACTATATAATGATAGATTGTTACCCATCGATTGCCACATTTCTTCACATATGTGAGGTGTAAAAGGTGATAATACAATAATAAGGCTTTTGATTGACTTCAAAATCAGTGAAGTATTTACATCTTTAGTTTCCTTATATTTATATATCTCATTTACAAGCTCCATAATGGAACTGATAGCCGTATTAAAGTTGAATTTGCCACCTGCGTCTTCTGTAACTTTCTTTATAGTTGCATTTAGAATATAATTCAGCGATTTATCTTCATCTGTCTTTACAATAATTTCCCCTTCAGTTGTGCCGTATTTTTGAATAACTTCATAAACTACTCTGTACACTCGATTAAGAAATCTGTAACTACCTTCGACTCCAGTATCTGACCAGTCTAGTTCTTTTTCTGGTGGAGATGCAAATAGTATGAATAGTCTAGCAGTATCAGCACCATATTTCAAAATTATTTCATCAGGGCTAACTACATTACCGATGGATTTACTCATTTTCTTTCCATCTTTGTTAACCATTCCTTGAGTAAGAAGATTTTGGAATGGTTCTTCTACTTTTACTAATCCCATGTCATAAAGTGCCATTTGGAAAAAGCGTGCATACAACAGATGCAATATGGCATGTTCTACCCCACCGATATATTGATCAACATTCATCCAGTAATCAACCTTTTTCTTGTCAAATACTAGACTATCGTTTGTAGGATCGCAATATCTTAGGAAATACCACGAAGAATCCAGGAATGTATCCATAGTATCGGTTTCTCTCCTAGCCGCTCTTCCACATTGTGGACAGCTTGTGTGTACAAATGTAGGAGATGTTGCAATAGGAGATTCTCCTTTGCCAGTGAATTCAACATCTGTCGGTAGCAAAACAGGTAAATTTTCTTCTTTTTCAGCAACCCATCCACATGTTTCACAATATATCATTGGAATCGGGGTTCCCCAATACCTTTGTCTAGAAAGCAACCAGTCTCTCAATTTGTAGTTTACTGTAGCTTTGCCGATATTTTTATCTTCAAGAGAATTAATCATTACTTGAATAGCTTCTTTATTATTCAAATCATTCAAAAATCCTGAATTTATCATCGTACCTTCAGCAACGAATGCTTCTCTCAAATTGTTTACATCAATAGATTCATCGTCACTATCAACTACGGGAACGATTTCTAACCCAAATTTTTTAGCAAACTCGAAGTCACGCTCATCATGTGCAGGAACTGCCATAATTGCACCTGTTCCATACCCCATGAGTACATAATCGGAAATATATATAGGAATTTTTTTTAGATTGGCAGGGTTAATTGCATAAGCGCCTATAAATTCTCCTGTTTTTTCGTTTGTAAGAGAAGTCCTCTCTATATCGTTCATGTGTTCAACTTTTTTAATGTATTCTAAAGTTGACTTCTCATAATCAGTTCCTGTTACAAGTTGTTTGACATATGGGTGTTCCGGAGAAAGTACCATGTATGTCGCACCAAAGATAGTGTCTGCACGAGTGGTAAATACAGTTAATTTTAAATCTGTATTTTCGACATCAAAAACGATTTCCGCACCGATAGACTTACCTATCCAGTTTTTTTGCATGACTTTAACCTTATTCGGCCATCCATCTAATGTATCTAAGTTTTCTAACAGTCTGTCTGCATAATCTGTAATCTTAAAATACCATTGAGATAAATTCTTCTTGCCTACAGGATTCTTACATCTTTCGCATTCACCATCTACAACTTGCTCATTGGCAAGCACAGTCTTACAATCTGGGCACCAATTAACTGGATTTTCCTTTTTATATGCCAACCCTTTTTTGTAAAACTGGATGAAAATCCACTGCATCCACTTATAATAATCCGGTTTACACGTCGCGAGCTCTCTACTCCAATCATATGAAATCCCTAGTCTCTTACACTGAACTTTCATTTCCTCAATGTTTTCTAGTGTCCATTTGCTTGGTTCAACACCATGCTTGATAGCAGCATTTTCTGCAGGCAATCCGAAAGAATCCCAGCCCATAGGATGTAAAACATTGAATCCATCCATAGTCTTAAATCTTGAAATGACATCTCCAATCGAGTAATTCCTGACGTGCCCCATATGCAATTTTCCTGACGGATATGGAAACATTTCCAAAACATAATATTTCTGTTTTGATTCATCTTCTATCGTCTTAAATGTTTCATTTTTGTCCCAATATTCTTGCCATTTCTTTTCTATTCCGGCAAAATCATATCTCTCGTTCATCTTATCCCCACTATCATATACATTAAATCTGCTCGCAACTATATACAATAATTACGAAATAGCATTTCTTCCCCATATTTCTTCGAGACTGTATTTTTCACGCATTTCTTTTGTAAAGATATTTACTATTATATCACCAAAATCGAGTAATATCCATCCAGAGTTAGTAGATTTACCCTCAATACTCTTGACCAAAATACCATTTTCCTCTAATTTGCTTTCGACTTCATCAACTAAACTCGATACCTGTCTATCAGAATTACCAGTAGCTATTACAAAATAGTCTGCAAACGATGATTTCTCAGAAATATCGATAATTTCTACATCTTCAGCTTTTTTATCCTCTAATACTTCTTTTGTTAAATTTGCAATTTGTTCGTTATTCATTATTTCCTCCTTTCTATAATATTCTCTGGCGATTAATGTATCCTCATCAAGGTACTCGCCTCTATTTTTAATAAGTTGTACAGTTTCGTCTAACACAACGAAACACGCCTCATTTAAATCTACCTTTGCTTTACGCCTTATATTTTCTACCGATGAATATCTTCGGCCTGGTTCTATCGCATCTGCTATAAATATTACTTTCTCAACATCGGACATTCTAGCTCGACCTGTAGTGTGAAATCTTACAGCATTCAATATCTGCTCATCTTCAATATTATACTTTTCTTTCATCAAGATTGCGGCGATTTTGCTATGTGCGAGATTAATATTATCGCTATATTTTTGTGGCAAATCATATTTTTTTACTAATCTATTCAATTCTATACTAGATAACCCCTTGCATATATCATGGAAAAGAGCTGCAGTTCTGACTTTTGTGATATCGACATTATGAATTTGTGCCAATTCCGTAGCTGTTGAAATTACTCCTAAAGTATGTACTCGTCTCTTTTCTCCAAGATGTATTAAAATGTCATCTTCTATATAATCCATTATAATCTATATACCTTTTTATTCCATCGGGAACTAGATTAGAAATATCCCGCCCGCTAGCGATTCTCTCTCTTACATTGCTAGAAGATATATCTGAAATAACATTCTCGAGAACCGTAATTCTTGCTTTGTATTTCTCTTTATAACTACTGATTGCAATACTCTGAGTCTCTTTGTCATATCCTACTCTATTACCAATGATTAAAGGAAAATCATGTAATATTCCCTCAAACTTGTACCATTTTTCTATAGATAAAAAAGAATCTGTACCCATGATAAATTTAATAGGACACTCTTCTATCTCATCAAGTTTCATTAATGTATTATGAGTATATGATATTTGATTGCTTTCTATCTCGAACAACGAAAGGACTATATCATCATTTTCAGCGCAATTAATCAGTAATTTTATCATCTCTATCCTATGAAGATCACTCACATTGCTTCCAGAGGGCTTCAATGGTTGAATTTTTGTAGGCATAAGTATGACTTTTGATGCAAGATTAGATTTTAAAACATTACAAGCCAATTCTAAGTGTGCATTATGTGGAGGGTCAAAAGATCCTCCCAATATTGCAATACTAGATTCCATAGTTTATTGAACTCCCTTAGTATCCACTATATTAATTGCTAATTCGCTTAATTGTTCCTGAGAACAAGGTGCAGGTGCTTCACATAGCATACATTCAGCATTTTGATTTTTAGGGAATGCAATAACCTCTCTAATGCTATCGCTATTAGTTAGAATCATAACTAATCTATCTAATCCATATGCAATACCTGCATGTGGTGGAACTCCATACTTGAAGGCTTCAAGCAAAAATCCAAATTTATCTTCACATTCTTCTTTCGTAAGCCCCAATATATCGAACATTTTACTCTGCAATCCTCGATCAAATATTCTTATGCTTCCACCACCTAATTCGGTGCCATTTAACACAATATCATATGCATACGCCTTAGCAAGTTCGGGACTTGAGTCCAACAAATGAATGTCCTCATTTTTAGGATGAGTGAATGGATGGTGCATCGCCTTAAGTTTACCTGTTTCATCATCTTTTTCAAACATAGGAAAATCAGTAACCCATAAAAAATTGTATTTACTATTATCCAACAATCCAAGTTTTGATGCAATATGCCTTCTCAAAAATCCAAGTGAATCGAAAACTACTTTAGGATAGTCAGCGACTATCAAAATCATGTCATTAGATTTCGCATTAAAAACATCCGCAATTTTACGAAGCTCTGCTTGATCGAAAAACTTATTTACAGATGACTGTATTTCATTTTCGGCAATCTTTATCCAAACCATACCTCTAGCACCAAAAGTTCTAATTTCTTCGGTAAGTTTATCAATGTCTTTTCTTGAAAATTTATCTGCTGAATCATCGATACATATTCCACGAATATCACCGCCACTTCTCAGCACATCATCAAACACTTTAAAATCAGGTTTATCTATCACACCATTTAATAGATGAAGTTCAAATCCAAATCTAGTATCTGGCTTATCTGAACCGTATCTACTCATAGAATCATCGTATGTGAGACGCTCAAATGGTATTGAGATATCCATATTCATTACATCTTTGAAGAGTCTTTTTAGATACCCTTCTTGGACGGTGATTACATCTTCCATATCTACAAATGACATTTCTAGGTCTATTTGTGTAAATTCCGGTTGCCTATCCGCACGCAAGTCTTCATCTCGGAAACACTTTACTATCTGCATGTATCTGTCTGTTCCGCCTACCATAAGTAACTGCTTAAACATTTGCGGTGATTGAGGAAGCGCATAAAACTCACCTTGATTTACACGACTTGGAACCAAATAATCTCTTGCACCTTCAGGTGTAGGCTTAATAAGCATTGGAGTCTCAACTTCTACGAATCCATTTTCATCGAAATAGTTTCTCGTACACTTTGTTACATCATGTCTTAATTGAAGATTTCTTTGCATTGTATTTTTACGCAAATCCAAATATCTATATTTAAGTCTCAAATTTTCCTCGACGTTATCATCATCCTTAATATAGATAGGTGGAGTCTGTGCAGTTGAATATATGGTTAATTCTGTCGCTATTACTTCTATTTCTCCAGTTGGGATATTTAAGTTTTTTGAGCTTCTCTCTTTTACAACTCCCTTTACTCCTACTACATATTCACTTCTCAAAGAATCGGCTTTTTCAAACAAATCCGCAGGAACATTATCGTCGAATTTTATTTGGATAATGCCACTTTTATCTCGCATATCTGTAAAGATTAGTCCACCAAGATTTCTACTCTTTTGAACCCAACCATTCAGTATGACGCTTTCGTCAAGATTAGACATATTCAATCCCGCACACAAGTGTGTTCTTTTTAATACTTCCATTCTATCTTATTACCTCTTACTAATCTTATTTAAGCAAAAATTCCGCAACTTTATCGGTTTCAAGTTCCACTTGTTCACCTGTTTGCATGTCTTTCACATTTACAACGCCACGTTTTATCTCGTCTTCACCGATTATAATTGTATATTTTGCATTAACTCTATCGGCATATTTAAACTGACCTTTCACATTTCGGCCTAATGCATCTATTTCAATTTTGACACCTTTGTGTCTTAAATTGTGAGCAAATCTAAGGGCAAATGATTTAGTCTCATCTCCTATGAAAACAATGAATGCGTCAGGCACATTAGGTTCGCTAAACTCCAATCCAGAATTTTCCATAAGCATAATCAATCGCTCTATACCTATAGCCATTCCAACTCCTGGAATAGGTGGACCGCCTAAATCTTCTATCAGATTATCATATCGTCCACCGCCACAAATAGTGCTTTGAGATCCTATCTTGTCTGTGACTATTTCAAACGCAGTCTTAGTATAGTAGTCTAATCCTCTCACAATTTTTGGATCTATGATAAAAGGAACTTCGAAACTATTGAGATTCTCTTGGACCTCATCAAATGATTTCTTGCATTCCTCACACAAATAGTCGATCATCAAAGGCGCATCTTTGACAAGTTCTTTACAATGCTCATTTTTGCAATCGATGATACGCATAGGATTTGTTTCATACCTAGAATTACATAAGTTACACAATTCATCAAGCTTAGGTTCAAAAAAAGATTTCAAAGTGTCTCTATATACTTTTCTGCATTCTGGGCAACCGACACTATTTATTCTAATTTCAAAATCTGTCAACCCCAATTCGTTGAAAAAATCATATGCAAGAGCGACAATTGCCGCGTCTGCCATCATGTTAGGAGTTCCAAATAATTCGACACCTAATTGGTGAAATTCACGATATCTTCCAGCTTGTGGTTTTTCATATCTAAAACATGGAGTAATGTAATAATATTTAGTAGGTTGTATTTCAGCATATTGTTTGTTTTCCACAAAAGCGCGCACAGTAGATGCCGTACCTTCAGGTTTTAATGTAAGACTTCTTTCTGCCAAATCCTCGAAGGTGTACATTTCTTTTTGAACAACATCAGTCGTATCCCCTATTCCTCTTTTAAATAACTCTGTATGTTCAAAAATAGGTGTTCTTATTTCTCTAAAAGAATATTTGCTACTCACTTCACGAAATACTCGTTCAATATACTGCCACTTGCCTACTTGTTCAGGTAAGATATCTTTAGTACCCTTAGGTGCGTTTGTTAACATAGTTTCTCCTTAATAAATTATATACAAAATTATTATCTACAAAACACATGGTTATTTTCTTGTAAATGGATTATGATTTACTTCATCCCCTATAGAAGTTTTTCCCATATGACCTGGCAACACTATCGTATCGTGAGGTAAAACATATATCTTTTCTTTTATGGAATTTATAAGCAAATCAAAGTCTCCCTTATAAAAATCCGTTCTACCAATAGAGCCGGCAAAAAGTGTATCGCCAGAGAACAAGATATTGCCTGCCAATATAACCATTCCTCCCACAGTATGTCCAGGAGTCTGTATGAATTTCAGTTCTACATCTCCACATTTTATGATGTCGTTTTCTTTGACCCATATATCGACATCAATCGCTATTTCATATCCATATATGTCTACGGAGCTATTAATCGAGGGATTTTCCAGAAGTTCTTTTTCATCTGCACAGGCCACTACTTTTGCATTAGGATAATCTAGTTGAAAACCATTTACACCACCTATGTGGTCAGCATGTCCATGTGTAAGGATTATGTATTCAAATTCTACTTCAAGGTCTTTTATTAACTTTGCAAGTGTACCATCATATCCACCAGGATCAACTATAAATCCCTTTTTAGTATCGTCGTAACACACATAAGTATTAACTCCCAACGGTCCTGTGTTATATATTTTAATATTCATTATTCCTCCAATATGTTTTTGGTGATATCTTCACACTATATGCGAATTCACCATTAGGTATATTTGTAGTTATGCCTTCGCTCTATATACAGAGTCTACGCTAGGTACATTTCTCAAAACTCTAAGTACTTTTTGCATTTGGTGCGTGCTAGATAATGAAATAGTCAATGTCATATTGATTGAACCGTCTTTAGTTGACTTAGCATTCACTCCCGATATATTTACATCCAAATCCTCACAAGCTCTCGATACATCACCAAATAACCCTTTTCTATCATTCGCAATGATGCATATGTCGGCATTATATACTTTATCTACCTTTAAATCTTCCCATTCTACCTCTATCAAACGATTTTTATCATCTTCTGATAGACTTATTATATTAGTACAGTCGGATCTATGTACAGTTACGCCTCTTCCCTTAGTAGTAAATCCAATAATAAGGTCTCCAGGAACCGGATTGCAACATCTAGAAATTCTAATCATAAGGTTGTCGACACCTTTTACGATTACACCAGAATTTTCACGTCTACGTCTGTCTTCAATTTCTCTTTGTTTTTGCTTAGCCGAGTCATTTTTAGGTGGTTCTTCTTTTACAGTTAATTCTTTATTCTCTTCATCTATATAGCCAAGTATCAAATTTGTAAACTTACCTAGTAAAGAACCTCCTTTATACAGTTGAACATATAATTCATCTGCATTGGTCATATTCATCGCCTTTATTGCTCTGTTTACATATTGAGATTTCAATATGTCTTGTGGAGAATAGCCTTTCTTTCGCAAATACTTATCGATAGCGTCTTTACCTTTATCGATATCATCAGATTTGCTTTCTTTTTTTAGCCATGCACGAATTTTGTTCCTCGCCGCAGAGCTTTTCGCTATTCTAAGCCAATCTACACTTGGTCCAGATGAATGTGATGAAGTAACTATTTCAACTATATTTCCGTTTTCCAAAGTGTGGTCTATAGGTACAAGTTTTCCATTAATCTTCGCACCAACACATTTACACCCTATGTCAGAGTGAATCTTGAAGGCAAAGTCTAGCGGTGTCGCACCATTTGGCAATTCCATGATGTCTCCACGAGGAGTGAAAACATAAACCTGAGATGAAAACAAGTCCATCTTCAACGTTTCCATGAATTCCTTGGAGTCAGATGTCTCACTATGTAATTCCAATGATTGACGAAGCCACGCTAACTTCATCTCATCGTTATTAAGATTTCCGCTAGCATCACCTTCTTTATATTTCCAATGCGCAGCTATACCATGTTCAGCGATTCGATGCATTTCATGGGTTCTGATTTGAATTTCAAAAGGCTCACCTATATCTGAAAAGACTGTAGTATGTAAAGATTGGTATAAATTAGTCTTGGGCACGGCTATATAGTCTTTGAATCTTCCCGGGATAGGTTTCCACATAGTATGGATTATTCCTAAAACTGTATAGCAATCCTTGACAGTGTCCACAACAATTCTGATTGCGGTAAGGTCAAAAATTTCTTCAATTTGCTTCTTTTGTATTTTCATCTTCTTGTAAATACTAAAAAGATGCTTAGTACGACCTTTAATTTCAAACTTGATATCCATAGAGTCCAACTCATCTTTAATATCCGCGATGACTTGTTCTATCGTTTCAGTTCGTTGTTCTTGTTTTTCTTCCAAATCGGCCAACAAGTTATTGTAATCCTCGTTGTTCAAATATTTTAATGCCAAGTCTTCCAGTTCAAACTTTATAGCATATATTCCCAATCTACTTGCTAAAGGAGCATATATTTCTATCGTTTCCTTAGATTTTTCGATCCTCTTCTCTGGAGACATATGTTCTAGAGTTCTCATATTATGAAGCCTATCTGCTAATTTAATGATTAGGACTCTAATATCTACAGACATAGCCATAAATAGTTTGCGTAAATTTTCGGCCTGAACTTCTTCCTTCGTTTCATACTTGATTGTGCCTAGCTTAGTGACTCCGTCTACAAAAAGGAAAATTTCGTCGCCAAAATCCGCCTTCAATTCTTCATCTGTATAACTCGTATCTTCTATAAGGTCATGAAGCAAAGCTGCAGCAATAGTATTTGTATCCATTCCGATTTCCGCCAAAATAAGTGCAACAGAAATAGGATGGATCACATATGGCTCTCCACTTTTTCTCAGTTGATCTGAATGATACTCTACAGCCTTATCGTACGCCTTGCCGATAAGATCTAAATCGTAACTATTACTAATTGACTCAATTTTATCTAGAAATTCTTTTTTATCAATCATGTATCAAAACTCTCTTTTTTTACTCTTCACTACTCTCTATATCTACTTAATTATTCTTTTATATCAACTTGTATTTACTTAATTTTTTTCATTCTTGAGACAAATTCATAATAAATAGGACTGCATATAAACACAGACGAATAAGCACCCACTATTACTCCTACCATAAGTGGTAAAATAAATTCTCTTATGCTTGTCGATACCATCAAATACAATGGAATCATCACAATAAGTGTTGTGATGGAAGTTGAAACAGAACGGCCTAAAGTTTCATTAATGCTCTTGTTTATATTATTAGAAACTCGTTCCTTCTTATATAGGTATCTATTAGTCCTTATTCTGTCAAAAATAACAATCGTATCATTAATAGAATATCCCACAACTGTAAGTATTCCTGCAATAAATGGGTTATTAAGAGGGACATTCAATATGAGATAACATGTAAGCACCGCTAATATATCATGAACAATTCCCACGATGGCAGCTGCTCCATACTTCCATGATTTAAATCTAAAAATGATATACAATAACATCCCGAAAGAAGCTACCAAGATTGAAATAACCGCATTAACCTGTAATTCCTCGCCGACAGAAGCTCCGAATTGCTCTATTGCCAGCACGTCGTCTTGTTCAACTCCATGTGCATCATTTAATGCGCTAATAATTTCAGTCCTACTTTCGTTATCAAGACTTTCTTTAGTCCTTATGATAACTTCTTCTTGATTATCTCCAGTAAACACTATAGTTTCATTCAAATTAAATTCGGTTAAAGTATCATTAATCTCACTAGATGATATAGGATATCCCATATCGATATGCATCATCGTTCCACCTGTAAAATCGATACCGTAGTTAAAGCCTCTAAAGGCAAATAGTGCCAATCCTATAGTAAATAATGCTAAACTTATTATATAATATTTTTTTCTATTTTTTATAATATCAATACCAGGGCCGATCAACTTATCCTTGATATTACCGAATAAAGATGGTTTAATCCCGAAGACTTCCTTTTTACCAAACTTCCTACTATGTGCAAATACGGAAACGAATACTTGTGTGACAACTACGGCAGTGAAAATGCTTACGACAATACCAATCATTAATGTAATCGCGAATCCTTTTACAGAAGTAGTGCCTATTTGATAAAGTACTACTGCAGCAATCAATGTGGTAAGCTGTGCATCTAATACAGTAGTCAATGCCGTCTTAAACCCACGATTTGCAGCAACACGTACCGTACTAGAATTTTCGATTTCATCTCTAATTCGTGAAAATATAATTATGTTCGCATCAACAGCCATACCAATTGATAGGATTATTCCAGCAATACCCGGAAGAGTCAACACATTGCCGAGCAGTGCCATACTCCATGCCACAATAATTACATACAATATCAAGCCTAAATTTGCTATAAGGCCTAACATTCTATATGTATATAACATAAATGCAAATACCAAGAGTAGACCTACTCCACCTGCAATTACACTTTTGTTCAACGCATCTTCACCTATAGTCGCAGTCTGCACTGAAGAATTCACCTCTACAAGTGGTGTAGGCAATGCACCTCCTCTGATTAATGCAGCTAACGATTCCGCTGATTCTTGAGTAAATGAACCTTCAATGTAACATTCCCCATTTGGAATAACTTGATCCACGATAGGCGCAGAAATAATATTTCCATCCAGTTCGATGACAATAGCATTATCAGAAACTCCATCCATTGTTGAGACTACTTGACCGCTAGATGCAGTTTCAGTTGCCTCTTTAAAAAGCTCAGCCCCTTCTCCCGAAAATTCGAGATTGATAACATAACGGCCATCTTCCAACGATGGATACGCATCTTCAACCATCGAACCATCGAGGACGAAATCATTATTCGATAATTTAAATTCAAGACTGGCAGTTTGTCCAATTATTTCGATAGCTTCAGATGCATCGGTGACGCCCGGAAGCTCTAATCTGATTCTGTTATCACCTTCTATAGTGACAGTTGACTCTGACAAACCTAATTGATTTATTCTATTGGAAATTACATCTCTAGTCTCAATCATAATACGGTCTAGCTCATTTCCAGTCGCGTCGGTATCTGCTTCCATTAACAAATACAATCCACCATTTATATCTAACCCGTAACGCAATGAATCTTTAATAGGATCAACACTGCCGAACCCGAATAAAGAAACATATCCACCTACAATTGTAAGCACAGAAATTAATACAACTATAATTTTTTTATAACTTTGACTCATAATAAAAACTTCTCCTTGCAACTATTAATAATAGCATTTTTTATATATAATTTCAAGGACTATGAAAGATAAAATTCTATATTTTGCATATATAAAACCCCTTTTTTTCTTACTCGCTGTCCTTGATGGAATAGAAATTGACACAAATTATGTAAATTGTTATAATTATAATATACGGAGGGAATAAAATGGAAATAAAACGCAGTAAAAATATGCCAACGGAATTTCTATATGACATATTGAAAATAGATAATGAAGTGTATGATGAAGATCTTTGTGGTGATTTTGATTCGCTGAATAGTCGTTTTCAAGCGTCTAAGGAATCATATTTGCTTTTATTCGATGAGGATAAGATGGTGGGATATATGGCATTCTTCCCAATTAGCGACGACTTATATACAAAAATAACTACACTTGATATGGTATTCGATGACAATATCGACCCAATCGAATTGGTGCCTTATTCAAATAATTATCACATGTATATAATTTCAATTGCAATCAAAGAATCATACAGAGATAAAAATGGAATAAAATTATTACTTGCAGAATTCGCGGCATTATTAGATGAAAAACAAAAAGAAGGATTTAGTCCAAGTGAATTGACTGCACTTGCGGTTAGCGGTGATGGATCCAAACTACTAAACAGCATCGGTCTTAAAAAAATGAAAACAATTCAAGAAAAATATTCACTATATTCTGGTCAGTTTCAAAAGAAAATTTAAATTGTAAGCAAGAGGTAATAAAAAATGAACGAGATAAATCAAAACAATAACGCAAATGACCAAGTTACTCCAATAATAACTTCTAAAAAACTTGCCAATGATATTTATATCATGTTTATTGTGGACAAAATCCCACAAATAGCAACTCCTCAACAACCTGATGAACTCTTCAGCGACTTTTTGGAAGAATTTGATAAAAATGCGGCATACGAGTGTTCAAGTGGACTTTCAAAAACCCTCAAACGTGAGTATTTAGGAAAATATGATCTTGCCTGCATACCAGACACTTACGATGGCTGCGAGGAAGATGGGACGTTGTGCAAAGAGAGTGTAGAAGAAATTCAAAACGTATATTTCTACGCTACGAATCATTATCACACTGGATTAAGTATAGTTACAATGATAATACCATCAAATTCATATAAAGTTACAAGTATTCTTGATCAAATGTCCACTCAACACCTATATTATAGACAACAAGATCAGTCAGGGTTCATTTCTGCGGAACGTTTTTTTAAAGAAGTGCTAAGTGTAGAAATCATAGCGGAACCTAAAGCAGTGGTTTGTCTTAATAACAAACCGCAAGATGAAATTGAAATGGTATGCATATTGGCTTGCGAAACTTACCAAAGCGAATATGTATCTTATGCTCAATCATCGAGAGAAATGTTAGAACGAACTAAAAATAATTTAGCACAATACGATTTTTATGAATTGTATGCATCTGAAAAATCAATACTCTTTATAGATGATGCATTTACAGCTGATTGGAAAAACAATATTGCAAGTGAAATTTCGATACTGTTCATTTGCGAGATTCTTTTAATGAGAATAGCAGCAATAACAAGAACAAATCGCAAAATCAAGTCGCATTTAACGAATGATATAAAAATTACTTTACGAGAAATAGAAGAACTATACAATGAATTTAGGGCTACGGTAATCTTCTGGGAAATAAATAATTTCAAATATCTTCTAGCCAACAAAGTATTCGACCACCTTCACACGGCTTTTCAGGTAGATTCTCATCATGAAGCTTACAAATCTAACCACAGTCACCTTGAACATCTTGTAAATATCAAAGGTGGACAAGCAGCAGAACGTGAAGGTTTCGTAATGAATGCAATAGCTGTAGCCCTTGCAGTATTCCAACTATTGCCTTTAATAATATCTGGTGGTTCAGAAGAATACACTTTATTAGGTTCGGGAACTACGATACTGCTATTCATGTACATACTCTACTTAATACGTAGGTCAAGAAGCAAATCAAGAAAAGCAATTAAATAAGCTGCCAAATTTATACATCTGTAACGAGGAGAAAATATGAAAATTAAATATACAAAAGATATGAATACAGATTTCATACATGATGTACAAGAAATAGATAAAATAGTTTATAAAGAGAGCCAATGTGCATCGTTCGAAAGTGACAGCGCTAGATTCGAAAAGAACAAGGATACTTACGTTTTACTATACAATGATTTTGATAAACTAATTGGATACATGTGCGTATTCCCACTAACCGAGGAATTTACAGAAATAATGTTAGCAAGCAACGTAGGATACGATGATAACATTACCCCAGATGATATTTGCGACTATTCAGCTGAAACTAATCTATTCATTCTTTCTATTGTGGTGCTTCCAGAATATCAAAATAAGGAAGCAATAATAACTCTCACAAATGGATACTATCAATTTATAGAAGAAAAAGAAAAAGCCAATATCCATATGAAACGAATATTGGCACTAGCAGTAAGCGATGATGGAAAGAGAATCCTTGACAGATTGGGACTCGATCCTCATAAAGAATTGGATGATGGATACACTTTATTTATCAAACAGTAATTTTAAGCAATAAACCAACAGTTCCAATTATTAGAGCAATTCGCCATCCAATGTAAACGTTTTGGCTTCGGTGATTTTTACAGGAACAATTTGTCCTATAGTACTACTATCTGCTCGAAAATTAACTAGTTTGAACCCCTCAGTCCTTCCTGTATATATGCTTCGATTCTTTTTGCTAGGACCATCTACAAGTACATTTTCAATTTTATTAAGATATATTTGATTCTTTTTTAGGCTTATTTCATTTATCAAATCGACAAGCCTATTGAATCTCTCATGTTTCACATCTTCGGGCACTTGATCTGGGAACGTCTCCGCTGGAGTGCCTTTTCTTATAGAATACAAAAATGTGAATGCGAAATCAAACTCAACCTTTTGTACTATTTCGAGGGTCTCTAAAAATTCCTCCTCTGTTTCTCCTGGAAATCCTACTATGATATCTGTGGAAATTGTAATCTCTGGAATTGCTTTTCTAAGTTTAGAAACTATGTCTAGGTACTTTTTTGAATCGTATTTTCGATTCATACTCTTTAACACACTGTCACTTCCCGATTGAATTGGTAAATGTATATAGTTTGACAGCTTTTCACAGTCAACAAAGGCTTGTATAAGACTATCTGATAGATCTTTTGGATGAGACGTCATAAAGCGTATACGTTCTAACCCCTCAATTTCATTAATTTTATATATCAAATTCGTAAAGTCGAAACCATCTTCAGTTTTGTATGAATTGACATTTTGCCCGAGTAAAGTTATTTCCTTTACGCCTTCATCTACTACTCGTCTAATTTCGCCTAGTATATCTTGAGCTTGCCTACTCTTCTCTCGACCACGTGTATACGGAACAATACAGTATGTACAAAAATTATTGCATCCATATGTTATATTCCCAAGAGCTTTATGTTTATACATTCTCTCCGCCGGCAAGTTTTCCGCAATCGTATCACTATCTTGGAATATCTCGACTTGCTTCTTGTTTTCATCCAACAGGTTTTTTAAAAGATTTGGTAGCTGATGAAAATTATGCGTGCCAAATACAAGGTCTACCCACGGATACTTTTCTTTTAAAGTATTGACAATATGCTCTTGTTGCATCATGCAGCCACATACACCAACAATAAATTCTTTGTCTGATTCCTTTCTTTTTTTGAGTTGCCCCAAAGTTCCAAAGAAGCGTTTATCAGCATTTTCTCTGATACTGCAAGTATTTATTATAACAATGTTTGCCTTTTTTCTCTCATTTTCCTGTTTGTATCCCTCATTTAAAAGGAGACCTGCCATAATTTCTGAATCATGTTCATTCATCTGACACCCGAATGTAGTAATATGAAATGTATTAATCATTTTCTACCTTTGCATTAACTATACGATGCATCTCATCTTTTTTGTCTCTCGTCATCAGCAATGTTATTGACTGCTTCGCATCAATCTTACCTTCTATAATATTGTATAACGTTTCTATTATTGGCATCTCAACATTATATTTTTTTGCCATTTCATATGCAACCTTTGTTGCGGTAATACCCTCTACGACCATACCAATTTTGCCAATTGCATCTTCTGCACTAGTACCCTCACCTATTAATTGCCCACATTTCCTATTCCTCGAATGTTTACTCATGCAAGTAACAATCAAATCGCCTATACCTGCGAGCCCAAAAAAAGTGATCATGCTCGCACCTAAATTCTGAGCGAGTACAGAAATTTCGTTTATACCCCTTGTCATTATTGCCGCTTTTGCATTATCTCCGAATCCAAGAC
>CAYJGJ010000007.1:12741-51903 GCA_964370025.1 uncultured Oscillospiraceae bacterium | reverse complement strand
TAAAGATATTTAACGGAAAGGAATAGGGCGAAGTATCGTAGAAAAATGTAGTAATTGTACTTGTGGGGAACAGTTCAAGGAACTAGATCCTGTGCTCGAAAAATACGCTAACGTAGAGGGAAGCATGATAACTATCTTGCAAAAAACACAGGAAATATATGGTTTTCTTTCCATGGATGTAATCAGACATATCGCCACAGCTACAGGGGTTACTCCCGCTAAGATATACGGTGTGGCAACTTTTTATGCGCAATTTAGAATGAAGCCTATAGGAAAAAATTTAATCATGCTATGTCAAGGCACGGCATGTCATGTAAATGGTTCGAAGATGATAGAAGAAGCAATTTCTGAACATTTAGGTATAATGGATGGCGAAACTACAGAAGATGATATTTTTACTCTTAACAATGTTGCCTGTCTTGGATGTTGCTCCCTTGCTCCTGTAATGATGATTCAAAATTCCGATGGGGAAGAAACATATGGAAATCTTACTAAGCAAGAAGTGAAAAAAGTCTTAGATGAGATAAAGAAAAGATAGGAGGATGCCAAGATGAAGATTGTTATTGGTCAAGGAAGTTGTGGTATCGCCACTGGAGCAAAGAAGACCGAAGCCGAATTTGAAAAATTGATAAAAGAAAATGCCCTAGACGTGGCACTCGATTTTACAGGATGTGTAGGTGTGTGCTACTTAGAGCCTATTGTAGACGTTTATGACGATGAACACTTGACGCGATATGTCAAAGTGCAGCCTGATAAAGTTGAGAGAATAATTAAAGAGCATATAATCGAAAAAAAACCTGTTAAGGATTTTGAAATATCTGACGTCGATAACGAATTTATAAAGAAACAAACTAGAATCGTACTTAGAAATTGTGGTCTGATTAATCCCGAAAGACTAGAAGAATATTTGGAGATCGGCGGCTATGAAGCAACGAAAAAAGTTCTTACTTCTATGTCGCAAGACGATGTAATCGAAGCGATAAAAACCTCTGGATTAAGAGGCCGGGGAGGGGCAGGGTTTCCTACATGGTTTAAGTGGAATGCTGCAAAAAGTAATAATGGTAAGCGAAAGTTTATCGTTTGTAATGCCGATGAGGGAGATCCAGGAGCATTTATGGATAGATCAGTCTTAGAGGGGGATCCACATGCACTAATTGAGGGTATGATTATCGGAGGATACGCTATGGGGGCTAGCGAAGGTATAATATACTGTCGTGCTGAATATCCCCTAGCTATCAAACGCTTAGATATTGCTATTGAAGATGCAAACAAAAAGGGCCTTTTAGGTAAAAACATTTTTGATAGTGGTTTTGATTTTACTTTGCGTATCAAAGCGGGTGCAGGAGCATTTGTATGCGGAGAAGAGACGGCACTTATTGCCTCGCTTGAAGGTGAAAGAGGTATGCCAAGACTTAAACCACCTTTTCCAGCACAAAAGGGGTATTGGCAAGAACCAACGAATATAAATAATGTGGAAACGCTTGCAAACGTGCCGTGGATAATAGTTAATGGCGGCGATAAGTTTGGAGATATGGGAAGTGAAAAATCCAATGGAACTAAAGTATTTGCACTTGCAGGGAAAATAGCAAAAGGCGGTCTTGTAGAAGTTCCCATGGGCCTTTCTTTGGAAAACGTAATATATGGTATCGGTGGGGGAATCAAAAATAACAAGGAATTCAAGGCTGTTCAGATGGGTGGCCCGTCTGGTGGATGTATTCCGAAGGAGTTAATAAACACCCCTGTGACATACGAAGATATAAATGCGACTGGTGCAATCGTCGGATCAGGTGGTATGATAGTAATGGATGAAGATACCTGTATGGTTGACATGGCTAGATACTTCTTAGACTTCACAAAAAAAGAATCTTGTGGAAAATGTAACTATTGTAGAATCGGAACTATGAGAATGCTAGAAATCCTCGAAAGAATCACGGAAGGCAATGGTAAAGAAGGTGATATAGAACTATTAGAAGAACTGTCTTCAAAGATAAAAGACGGTTCGCTTTGTGGACTTGGGCAAACCGCTCCTAACCCAGTACTTACTACGCTAAAGTATTTTAAAAACGAATATGAAGATCATATATTTAATCACAAATGCACTGCAAAATCTTGTAAGGCTCTAATTACTTTCAGTATCAAGGATAATTGTATAGGTTGTACCGCTTGTAAAAAACAATGTCCTGTTGATTGTATCAGTGGCAATCCAAAAGAAAAACATTCTATCGACATTGAAAAGTGCATAAAATGTGGAAAATGTGAAGAATCTTGTCGTTTTAATTCTATAGAGAGAGTATAAAGGAGGAGCCCACGATGAAAAAATTCAAGTTAAATATTGATGGCAAAGAAGTATTTGGGTTTCCGGGACAAACCGTGCTAGAGATTGCCACTGAAAATGAAATATATATTCCTACATTGTGTTATGACAAGAGGACCGAAATATACGGTTCGTGCGGACTATGCATGGTGGAAATAGAAGGAAATCCTAAACTATGCAAAGCCTGTGCGACTGAAATTTCACCTAACATGATTGTAGTTACAAATACTGAAAGAATACTAGAATCGCGAAAAACAAATTTAGAGTTGTTATTATCTAATCATAGAGGAGACTGTCGTCCGCCTTGTTCTATTGCATGCCCTGCTCATACTGATTGTCAAGGATATGTTGGTTTAATAGCAAATGGAGAGTTTGAAAGTGCGTTGGAACTTATTAAGGATAAATTACCGTTACCTGCTTCGCTAGGCAGAGTCTGTCCACATCCTTGCGAAGATGAGTGTAGGCGTAAACTTATAGATGAACCTATAGATATCATGGGAGTTAAGCGATTTGCTGCCGACATGGATTTGATGGGATTACCATACGTTCCTGAATGCGAAGAAGATACTAATAAGAGAGTGGCAATAATAGGTGGTGGACCTATGGGGCTTTCTACGGCATACTTTTTGAGACTTAGAGGTCACGATGTTACAATCTTTGAATCAATGCCGAAACTAGGGGGGATGATTAGATATGGTATACCTCAATATCGATTGCCAAAAGAAGTATTAGACCAAGAAATTGCAATTATCGAAGAAATGGGAGTAAATATTGTTCCAAATACTAAGGTAGGTGTTGACATTCCTTTTGAAACTATACAAGCCGATTTTGATGCAGTCTTACTTGGAATAGGCGCGTGGGTCTCGACGGGAGTTGGTTGTAAAGGAGAAGATGCAATCGGTGTTATCGGTGGAATCGATTTCTTGCGCAAAATTGTAAGAAACGAAGAGATGGTAATCGGCGAAAATGTGGCAATCGTAGGTGGTGGAAATACCGCGATGGATGCTTGTAGGACCGCCGTGAGACTAGGTGCAAAAAAAGTATACAACGTGTATAGAAGAACTAAGGATGAAATGCCTGCTGACATGATTGAAATAGTCGAAGCGGATGAAGAAGGTGTTATATTCAAAAACTTGACGAATCCGATAGAAATTATTAAGGATAAAGATGGCAAAGTTAGCCAAATTTTATTACAAGTGATGGAGCTAGGAGAACCTGATTCTTCGGGAAGACGTAGTCCTAAACCGGTAGAAGGAAAGACTGAATTAATTGATGTTGATACTGTAATTTTGGCTATTGGACAATCTGTTGATGCAAAAGTATTTCCAGTAGATAAGACTAAAAAAGAAGCTATCAGTTATGATCCTGAGACCTTTATGACAAGTATTCCAGGTGTTTTTGCTGGAGGAGACTGCGGTAATGATAAAATATCTATAGCCATTGAAGCTGTAGCAGATGCTAAAAAAGCTGCGCTAGTAATTGATAGATACCTAGATGGAGAAATAATTAAGTATGAAAAGCCATACTTAGTAGTGAGAGACGATATCAATGAAAAAACATTCGAAGATAGAGAAAGACTCACAAGAGCCAAGGTCGAACATCTCCATCCGGAAGAGCGAAAAGACAATTTTTTAGAGGTAATGTATAGTCCAATGTCAGAAGAACAGGTTCTTAAAGAAGCTAGCAGATGTTTAGAGTGTGGATGCCACGATTACTATGAATGTAAATTGATTAGCTTGGCCAATGAATACAATGTGAAACCGGATAGATTTGCAGGCCAAATTAATATCGACGACTATGAAGACGATCATCCTTTCATAGTACGTGATCCAAACAAATGTATATTGTGTGGATTATGCGTTAGAGCATGTGATGAAGTAATGGGTGTAGGCGCGTTAGGTCTTGTAAACAGGGGATTTGATACAGTAGTTAAACCTATGCTCGAAATGCCTTTAGCTCAATCAGGCTGCGAGTCATGTGGACAATGCGCAAGTGTGTGTCCAACTGGTGCTTTGCAGGAAAGAATCACATCGAAAAAATCTATACCGCTAGAGACATTTGTAACAGATACTACATGTTCATACTGTTCAGTAGGATGTTCTTTACAGGTTGAAAGTGTAGGAAATTCCTTAATAAAAGTCAATCCAGACATAGATGGGTACGTGAATAAGGGGATTTCGTGCGGATATGGTAAGTTTGGACTAGGGGAATTGCCGAGATTGGATAAAATATCTTATCCTATGATGCTTGAAGGAAAATCGCTTGAACCGATTGAATACCAAGATGCTTTTATATTAGCAGCAAAGAAAATGCAAAGCGTAGCAAGTGTATATGGCAGAGATAAAATAGCAGTCTCTATATCCGATAGATATACTAACGAAGAAGCGTATGCGATTAAGAAAATGGCAGATGTAATTGGGGCTAAAACATTTAGTTTCAATAATCGAGAAAACGGGATAGAGGCAGTACTTGGATGTGAATCGTCTCCTAATACGATAGATGAATTATTATCTACGAATATGATTATAGCTGTAGGTTTCGATAAGAAAAAGAATCCTGTCATTTGGAACAAGATGAGACAAGCCGCGCAAGATGGTGCGAAAGTAGTTGTATTAAATCCTAAGGAGATAACGTCAGAATTTGATTTCGCAACTGTATACGAAGTAGATAATGACTTAGAAGTATTAAAGGCGATGGCAAAATCTATTATCGAAAGTGGCGCTAAGTCAGAAATAGAGGGATTTGCAGATATAGCCAATTATGTTAAAGGTGCAAAACTAGACGATGATATTGCTAAAATTGCAACAGAATATATTAATGCGAAAAAGGCAATGTTTGTAGTTCAACAAAATAATGTTTCTGTGGATACTGCAAAGATGGTTGCAAATATTGCATTATTATCTGGTCATATCGGAAAAGTTCGAGATGGTATATTGCTACTAAAATCTAAAAATAATTCACAAGGATTAGTTGATTTAGGAATAAAGTCTGGCGCTGAAACTATGGAAGGAATAAAAGGACTTATGATATTTGGAGAAGATCCTATAGATGGATTTGATCCAGAGAGACTAGAATTCTTAATGGTCTCTGATACACATATGACTCCTTCAGCAAAAATTGCGAACTTAGTAATCCCGGCTACAGGATTTGCATCGACGGAAGGAACTTTTACAAATACGGAAAGACGTTTGTTGCCTGTTGAAGCAATGATTTGTGAAGATGTCGATTACAGCAATTTTGAAATCGCAAGTGAAATTGCAAAAATATTCGAGTATGATTTCAGATATGATGAAGAATTCGACATTTCTACAGAAATGTTTGATACTATGCCTATGTATGGAGCAACTCAACTTGGTGAAATTATTGAAAGTGAAGATGCATCTTGTGTAAGGCGATTTGTGATACCAACGGGTAATTCATTAGTATCACCTCTTCCATGCAGCGATGCACTCACAAGAAGCATTGCTGGTAGGATTAACTCATAAGAATAGTAACTCCTCATTTACTATTAGAGGTAAATACTATGACGTATAATTACAATATGATTTAAATATGGATGCCAAGAGCACAAAGTGCATATGTCTATAATTGCTCTTGGCGACTGTATTATTGAAAATTTTCAAAGTAAGGATTTAGATGAACTACCAAGATTATATTAGAAATTTTAGCATTATTGCACATATTGATCACGGCAAATCCACCCTCGCTGATCGAATAATTGAAAATACAGGGCTTGTCGCTGATAGAGATATGAAAGAGCAATTCCTTGACAATATGGATCTCGAGAGGGAAAGAGGCATTACCATTAAACTTCAATCAAGTAGGTTAGTATACAAAGCAAATGATGGGCATGAGTATATTTTTAATTTGATAGACACTCCAGGGCACGTTGACTTTACCTATGAGGTTTCAAGAAGCTTGGCTGCCTGCGAAGGTGCCATATTAGTAGTTGATGCCGCACAAGGTGTGGAAGCTCAAACTTTGGCAAATGTGTACCTTGCATTGGATGAAAACTTGGAGATTTTGCCTTGCCTAAACAAGATTGATTTAGCAAGCGCAAGACCTGATGAAATAAAGATGGAAATAGAGGATGTCATTGGACTCGACACAGAGGGGGCACCTCTAATATCTGCCAAATCTGGTATAGGCATAGATGAATTGTTAGAATGCGTTGTTGCGCGAATACCGCCTCCTAAAGGAGACATCGATGGAAAATTGAAAGCTTTAATATTTGATTCTTTGTACGATAATTACAAAGGCGTCGTTGTTTACACGCGAATATATGATGGAAAAGTCGAAAAGGGAGACACTATTCTGTTAATGAATAGCGGTAAGAAATTCGAAGTGACGGAAGTAGGAGTTATGGCACCTTCTCATACTCCATGTAAAGTGTTAAGGGCTGGTGAAGTAGGCTATATTTGTGCCAGCATTAAACAGGTAAAAGACGCAATGGTAGGAGATACTATTACTAATGCTCATGTGCCTGCGCTTGAGCCACTTCCTGGATATAAAAAAGTACAATCGATGGTCTACTGCGGAATTTATCCAGCAGAGGGGGAAAAATATGAGGCAGTCGTAGATGCTTTGCAAAAATTACAAGTAAATGATGCTGCTTTTCTTTTCGAACCTGAAACTTCCGCAGCGTTAGGATTTGGTTTTAGATGTGGATTCTTAGGGCTGTTACATATGGAAATAATCGTCGAAAGACTTGAACGGGAATTCGGCTTAAGTGTTATAACTACATCTCCAAGCGTAATTTACAAAGTCGTAATGAATAATGGTAAGGAAGAATATATTCAAAATCCTTCCAATTTACCACAACAGACCGCGATAGCTTGGATAGAAGAGCCTATAGTCAAAGCCGATATAATGATACCTAATGAATATGTTGGTTCAATCATGGAGATCTGCCAAGAGCGTAGAGGTAAAATGCTCAATATGGAATATGTTACCAAGACAAGAGTTCAGCTCCATTATGAGATGCCTTTGAACGAAGTAATTTACGATTTCTTCGATGCATTGAAATCTAAAACGAGAGGCTATGGATCACTGGATTACGAGTTTATTAGATATGAAAGAACGAATGTCGTTAAGATGGACATATTGCTTAATAAAGATTTGGTCGATGCTTTTTCTATGATAGTCCATGAGTCACGTGCATATCAAAGAGGGAAGTTTGTTTGCCAAAAGCTTAAAGAAATTATTCCGATGCATCAATTCGAGATACCTATTCAAGCATCAATTGGGCAAAAGGTTATTTCTCGTGAAACTGTAAGGGCTTTACGTAAAGATGTAATCGCAAAATGCTATGGCGGTGATATTTCAAGAAAGAAAAAATTGCTCCAAAAACAAAAAGAAGGAAAGAAAAGAATGAGGCAATTTGGTTCGGTAGAAGTTCCGCAAGAAGCATTTACAGCAGTTTTAAAATATGATGACAATAAATAGCATCTGCGTGCGTATAAGTATCATGCAGTCTAATAGATCAGGGCGAATGAGATGAAAAAACTAGGAATTTATGTACATATACCATTTTGTCATTCAAAGTGTTCGTACTGTGACTTTTATTCTTTAGTGGACAGTAAAGAGGATGACCATGCGCAATATGTGGACTATGTAGTATCTGAGATAAAAAGATATGCGAAAAGCTCAATTAACAGTATAGTATTGCGAGCGGAAAGCCTTTTGCCCGAAAAGATAAGTGAAAAAAATGATGAGACCGAAAGCCAAATTTCTAAAGGATATATAGTAGATTCTATTTTTATAGGTGGAGGAACTCCAACAGTTATTTCGCCTCATTTTATTGTAAAAATAGTCGAAACAATAAAGCAAGAGTTTACTGTTTGTGACGATGTGGAAATAACAATTGAATCTAATCCGAAGACGTTGACAAAAGATAGATTACAAGCATACCGCGAATCCGGTATAAATCGGCTAAGTATGGGAGTTCAATCCATGTCTGATCCTATGCTTTTATCGATAGGGAGAATTCACACGAAAAGAGATGTCCTAGATTCTTTTCAAATGGCAAGAGAAAGCGGGTTCAAAAATATCAATGTTGACCTGATCTTTTCACTCCCAAATCAAACAGTTGAAGATTGGGAGAATACTCTAGCAGAGGTTTTCTCATTGAACCCTGAACATATATCATTTTATTCGTTGCAGATAGAAGAGGGAACGCCTCTTTATGAAAAAGTTAAAGCTGGTGACATAATTCCTTTGTCAGATAACCATGATAGAAAAATGTATTATTTGGCTAGAGATATGTTATTGCAGAATGGTTATAATTGTTACGAAATTTCAAATTCAAAGAAAGAAAAATTTGAGTGTAGACATAATCTAAAATATTGGTCCATGGCCGACTATATAGGGATAGGTAGCGGAGCATCGTCATTTGTTTCAGGAAAAAGATTTTCCTATCAGTACAAATTTAACTTTTCGGAATTGCCTTATAGAGAATTTAACGAGAACACTATTAGCGAAAACATATCGGAATTTGTATTTACTGGACTTCGAAAAACAGATGGAATTAGTAAACGTGACTTTAAATCAAAATTCAATGTAGACTTTTGGAAAGCATTTCAAGATGCAAGAAAAAATTCGGCATGGATGATAGAAGAAAAATATTTAATAGAATGTGATGATAGGATTTATCTTAGCTCAAAAGGCATAGATATTTCGAATCGGATCATGGCGGAGTTTGTTTAAGCAGTAGTATGAGTAGGGGATAAGTATGGGACAATTAAAAGAGAGAGATTACATGTTTGATGC
Organism: uncultured Oscillospiraceae bacterium; assembly: GCA_964370025.1. Classification (GTDB taxonomy): domain Bacteria; phylum Bacillota; class Clostridia; order Peptostreptococcales; family Anaerovoracaceae; genus CAYJGJ01. The sequence goes on along the minus strand of CAYJGJ010000007.1, from coordinate 42,821 downwards.
GTTTAGGGGATTATTGATATGGACGATTCCTATTTCGCATTTCACGAGAGTTGCGGGAAGTTTCAGCCAAGCATCTTTAAGCGGTGTAATATACATAACTATCAACGTGTTTGTTATGCAAGCATTCGTTTTTTTATCTGGATATTTTTCCAAGAAGCCTGACAGGGCGCGTGAAACTGCTTTCCAAACATTTTTGTGGCCGTTGTGGTTTTTTACCCCGATTTTCTATTTTGTAAGACATTTTTTCTATGGAAATGCAAACTTCTATTGGGATATTCCACCATTTGCGCTGTGGTATTTGTTTGCTCTATTCTTTTATAGATTTTTGCTAAAAGATTATATTAAAATTCCACATTTTTTCTCAATAAGTATGCTCGTTTATCTATTCGCAGGGCAAGTTTCTTGGCTTTCAGATACGTGGGCACTCGGAAGAATTGTATCATATTTCCCATTTTTCCTTTTAGGATATTATTGTGACAAAGATACTCTTGCAAAATTAAGAAATCTTAAGAGGATAACATGTGTGTGGCTCGCGGGTTTTTTGATGGGGGCGTCAGTCGCCTTAGCTTTCCTTGTCGACGAACTTAATGTGGGGTTCTATTTGCTTAAGTCTCCCGCGGAAGCAGTAGGCGTAGAGTGGTATTTCGACATCATGGGAAGAATTGTTATATTTGTTCTAGCATGTTTATGGATACTACTTATGATTAATATAATCCCAAGCAAGAAGAGTTATTTAGTTCACGTTGGAATTAATACGATGCCAATTTATATATTCCACTTGGTAATTAGATATTGGGTCAAACAAGAGAGCATATTTTTGGGAATTTTCCCCGAAAATCAAATCCTATATTACATATTGATATTTGCATATGCGTCACTATGTGTAGTAATCTTCTCATCAAAACCGATTGCTAAGATTTATAATTTCTTTGTTGATGGATCGTATAAGATTTTCGAGTACTTCGTTAAAAAAGTGATAGCTATACTTGGATTAATAGAAAAAATGTTATTAATGATTTTAAATAAAATTGCACCAAGAGGGTAATCGTGAACAAATCGGTTGCCCCGTGATATTCTGGTGTGGGCACGATGAAAGTGCATGTGCAATATCGTAACGTATCAGGTGTGCATCGAGAATTGTAGGTGTAAGATGCAAAAAATAAATTATTTTTAATAATAGTAAAGATAATAAAAAAAAGAAAATAAAAAAAAATTAAAACACCTCTTGACAATGCAGTTAAGGGGTGATATATTTTAATAGAAATTAGCACTCAACACTTACGAGTGCTAACAAGGGGAATGTTGAATTTGTTTTTTTACTTAAATAGAAAGGAGGCGACATGGAACTGTCCGAACGAAAACTAAAGATATTACAGGCTATCATCAGTGATTATGTAAAATCAGCAGAACCTGTCGGCTCAAGAACATTATCCAAACATATAGAGCTAGAAATCAGTCCAGCAACGATTCGCAATGAAATGTCCGACCTTGAAGAGATGGGTTATTTAACTCATCCTCACGCATCTGCAGGAAGAATCCCATCTGATAAAGCATATAGATTATATGTAAATCAGATGATGGAAAAAAAGGAACTTTCCTTGCTTGAGAAAAACTCGATTGCCGATAGGCTTAGGGAAAATGTGACAGAGTTTGAGAAAACAATCAGGCATGCAGCTTCGATACTTTCGGAAATAACTAATTTAGCGTCGTTTGCTATGACACCTACGCAGGATGAAGACATACTAAAATATATTAATATTTTGCCTGTCGATGATTCTACAGTGGTTCTTATGATAGTCTCCGAAAGTGGCAAGGTCTCTAATACAGCACTTCGTTTATCAGTACCTTATAGCGAAGAAAGCTTGCAACTGCTAGCAAAAACTATGACATATAGTTACAAGGGGAAAAAACTTAGTGATGTCTTACAAAATACAATCATAGAGAACTTGCAGGCTGACATTCATGCTATATCACCGCTTGCAGAAAATATAATGCCTAATTTTATTAAAACACTCGAGGATATGCTCAATGTAAACATATATATGGACGGACTTACTAACATATTCAGTATGCCCGAATATAACGATTTCGAGAGAGCTAAAGGGTTTATCGAAATGTTAAATAAAAAAGATGATTTTACTAAGCGGATAATTGAGCGGGAAGATGGAATTAAAGTCACAATTGGTGAGGAAAATTGCGACGAAACTATGAATGATTGTTCATTGGTAACGGCAACGTACCATGTAGATGGTAAATTGGTAGGAAAAATTGGTGTAATTGGACCTACGAGAATGAAATACGCAGAAGTGACCTCTTTGATAGAATTTTTGACAGATAATCTAAATCAAACGTTTAAATTAGGAAGTGGAGATGTAAATGAGTAAAGAAGATAATACAAATAAAAGTTCAAACGACCAGTCTGAGGAAATCCTAGAAGATCAAAATGAGATGAAGGATGGAAATCAGGATGAGACAGTCTCTGAAACTGAAGACGATTCAATCAAACAGCAAACACCTGAAGAAATAGCAGAAGAGGAGAGTTTTCAACAAAAATATTTGAGGCTCATGGCTGATTTTCAAAATTATAAGAAACGAGTTGAAAAAGAAAAGTCCGACATATTCGCGTTTGCGAATGAAAAAATTATAGTAGATATTCTCAATGTGTTAGATAATTTTGAAAGAGCTATTTCTCAAGGTAGCGAAGATTCAAAGTTTCTAGAAGGTATGGACATGGTATTTAAACAACAGTTGCAAGTCCTTACGAACGCAGGTGTAGAAGAAATTAAATCAGACGGTGAAGAATTCGACCCTAATATACATAATGCGATAATGATGGAAGAAGAAGGCGACATGGAAAGTGGTAAAATCACAGAGACTTTACAAAAAGGATATTCGCTTAAGGGCAAAGTGCTTAGACCATCTATGGTAAAGGTGAAAAAGTAAAGAGAACGATTAGTTTAGAATTGATAAGAAATAAAACAACGAACTTACATGCCCAAAAATAAAATTGCAGAAATGCTAAAGCAGAGAAAAAACAATAATACGAATAATAAAGTAATATAATAATAAAAATAAATAAAAGAAAGGAGAGTTATCGTAATCTTTACGGTAACGAACAAGAAAAATGGCAAAAGTAATAGGAATAGACTTAGGAACGACTAATAGTTGTGTATCTGTATTGGAAGGTGGAGAGCCTACAGTAATAACTAACTCTGAGGGAAATAGAACTACTCCATCAATAGTAGGTTTTGCAAAAAATGGGGAGAGGCTCGTTGGAGAAACAGCAAAAAGACAAGCTGTAACAAATCCTGAAAGAACAATAGCTTCGATCAAAAGACATATGGGAGAAGATCATACTGTAGAAATTGATGGAAAAAAATACACTCCTCAAGATATTTCCGCAATGATTCTTTCAAAATTAAAGGCGGATGCAGAAAGCTATTTGGGAGAAAAAGTTGTTGAGGCTGTAATAACAGTTCCAGCATACTTCTCAGATGCGCAAAAACAAGCGACTAAAGATGCAGGAAAAATTGCAGGGTTGGATGTTAAGAGAATCATCAACGAGCCTACTGCGGCTTCTTTAGCCTATGGATTAGATAAAGAAACATCTTCACATAAAATTTTAGTATACGACTTGGGTGGAGGTACTTTCGACGTATCTGTATTGGAATTGGGTGACGGTGTTTTTGAAGTGCTTGCAACTAACGGAGATACTATGCTTGGTGGTGACGATTTTGACAATGAATTGATGACATTCCTTGCAGATAGTTTTGCTAAAGAAAATGGCGTAGATTTAAGAAAAGACAACATGGCACTGCAAAGACTTAAGGAAGCAGCTGAGAAAGCAAAAAAAGAATTATCGAGTGCACAAACGACAAATGTAAATCTTCCTTTCATAACAGTAAGTGACGCAGGTCCGTTGCACATGAATTTAGATGTAACAAGAGCAAAATTCGATCAGCTTACATCTAAATTGGTAGATAGAACAATAGAGCCTATGAAAAAAGCAATGGCTGATGCTGGTGTCTCCACAAGCGATATCGAAAAAGTAATAATGGTTGGTGGTTCTTCTCGTATACCGGCAGTTCAAGATGCTGTTAAGAAAATCACAGGAAAAGATCCTTTCAAAGGAATCAATCCTGATGAATGTGTAGCTATCGGTGCTGCAATCCAAGCTGGAGTTTTGACTGGAGAAGTTCACGATGTATTGTTGCTTGATGTAACGCCTTTATCACTTTCTATAGAAACACTAGGTGGAGTTGCTACTAAACTTATTGAAAGAAACACTACAATTCCTACGAAGAAGAGTCAAATATTCTCTACAGCTGCTGACAATCAAACTGCAGTAGATATCCATGTAATGCAAGGTGAAAGAGAAATGGCAAGTGGAAATATCACTTTGGGAAGATTTCAACTTTCTGGAATCCCTCCAGCAAGAAGAGGCGTTCCACAAATAGAGGTTACATTTGACATAGATGCTAATGGAATAGTTAATGTAAGTGCAAAGGATATGGGAACTGGGCAAGAGCAAAAAATTACTATTTCTTCTTCTACAAAGCTTTCCGAAGATGAAATTGCTGCTAAGGTAAAAGAAGCAGAAATGTATGCTGAAGAAGACAAGAAGAAAAAAGAAGAAATAGAATTGCATAACCAAGCTGAAAACATGATTTATGAAACAGAAAAAGCACTAGGAGAACTTGAAGGAAAAATTACAGAAGAAGAAAAAAATGACGTTACTACTGCAAAAGATGAATTGAAGTCAGCGTTGGAAAGAAATAATCCTGAAGAATTAAAAGAAAAACTAGAAAAACTTACAGAAAAGTTTTATTCGATTTCTTCCAAGATGTATGAACAAGCGAATGCGGAGGGGGCAGCGGACGGCGCATCTCAATCCGAGGGAGCTTCTGAGCAAGCTGGTGATGACAACGTGGTAGATGCAGACTATGAAGTAGTCGACGAAGAAAACAAATAAAAAAACATAAAATAACTTCAAAATAAAGTTGCTGTTCATGTGGGAGACAAATTGTAAATCTTTCATATGAACAGTTTTCTTTTGATTTATAAGGTGATAAGCAATCACTGTAGAAAAAGATAATAATAAAGTTAAAATAGTATAAAGGTGAAAACATGGCAGATAAACGAGATTTTTATGAAGTGCTTGGACTAAAAAAGGGAGCCAGCGATGATGAAATAAAGAAAGCATATCGAAAAATGGCGATGAAATATCATCCAGATAAGAATCCTGGGGATAAAGATGCGGAGGCAATGTTCAAGGAAGCAAACGAAGCATATGCAATCCTTTCAGATGCGGATAAAAAGAATAAGTACGATAAGTTTGGCCATGCGGGAGTTGATCCTAATGCTGGATTTGGTGGAGGCGGCTTCGGTGGAGGTGGTTTCGAAGATATATTTGACGTTTTCGGAAGCATGTTTGGTGGAGGCGGTTTTGGCGGTTCTCGAAGGCGAAATGGTCCAATGAAGGGGCGAGATGTTCAAGTTTCAGTAACTATTTCCTTTGAAGAAGCAGCGTTTGGAACAAAAAAGGAAATTAAATTAGACAAGTTTGTCAAATGTGATACATGTAATGGAGAAGGCGCAAAACCTGGAACAAGTCGTAAAACTTGTACTAGATGTAATGGGAGTGGACAAGTAACTACATCTCAAAGAACTCCATTTGGTGTTTTTCAATCTTCGGCTGCTTGTGATGAGTGCCACGGAAAAGGAACTATCATAGACTCTCCATGCACTGATTGTAAAGGACAAGGCAAAAAAAGAACAACCGTAAAACTTAATGTGGAAATTCCAGCCGGTGTAGATAATGACAGCATTATCCCACTTAGAGGTCAAGGTGAAATTGGGGAAAATAATGGACCTAATGGTGATGTCTACATAGTTTTATCTGTTTTGCCGCATAAAGTATTTAAGAGAAGTGGTAGCGATATGCAGATTGAAATACCAATTACTTTTGATCAAGCGGCTCTAGGCGATAATTTAATCGTTCCTACTCTAACGGAGAAAGTTTCATATAAACTTCCAGCGGGGACTCAACCTAATACGACATTTAGGTTAAAGGGAAAAGGCATAAAAAATATCCGCGATGGACGGATGGGAGATCTTTATGTGAAAGTAATCCTTGAAGTTCCTACAAAACTATCTTCAAAACAAAAGAAAGCCATCGAGGAAATGGGTAAGGCTGTTGATGTTGAATGTTATCATCATAAAAAAACATTTGGTAGCGTAGTCAAAGATATGTTTAATCTGTGATTATGAATCAGCTACCCGAGGCTGTCGTATATAAAAAAAACTTGCAAAAATCGAGTATTGTTGTATAATTATATGGGAATTCATGTTTTGTTTAGCATGCAAACAAGAGTTTCTCAGCTTTCGTGTATAATAACGTAAGTCGAAAGGAAAGTATGAAACCAATATACAAAAGAATTTTGCTTAAAATAAGTGGGGAGGCTTTGGCTGGCAGTCAAGGTTTCGGAATAAATGAGGCAATGACTAAAAAGGTTGCAAAAGAGATAAAAGAAATTCATGACGCAGGAGTTGAAATTGCCATCGTCGTAGGTGGCGGTAATTTTTGGCGAGGTAGAACGAGTCAAGACATGGACAGGGCTACCGCGGACTATATTGGTATGATAGCTACTGTTATGAATTCTCTTGCATTACAGGACTCACTTTTATCGATAGGAGTGAAAACAAAGGTGCAAACGGCTTTGGATATGAAAGAGGTAGCAGAGCCATATGCAAGGAGAAGAGCTCTTAGTCATCTAGATCACAAAGAAATAGTAATATTTGGCGCAGGGACTGGGAATCCATTCTTTTCTACCGATACCGCTGCAGCTTTAAGGGCAACTGAAATCGGCGCGGATGTTATTCTTCTTGCAAAAAATGTAGATGCAGTATATTCCGAAGATCCTGTAACTAATCCGAATGCAGTAAAATATGACGAATTAACCCATATGGAAGTATTGCAAAAAAACTTAAAGGTTATGGACTTAACTGCTTCGACAATATGTAAAGATAACAATATAAAGCTACATGTATTTGCATTATCGGAAGATGGTAATGTAAAAAGAGCGGTATGCGGAGATCCAATTGGAACAATAATAAAATAACTCAATTTTATTCATAAGGAGAAAAACATGAGTACGAAAAAAACTGTTGAAGAGAGAATTGCTAAAGGAATTGAATTCCTAAAAGAAGAGTTAAATACTGTTAGGGCAGGACGCGCAAATGTAGCTTTGCTTGATAAAATCGTCGTGGACTATTATGGAAGTCCTACGCCTCTCAAGAATCTCTCCAATATAACTACTCCCGACCCTAGAACCTTGATGATTATGCCTTTTGATGCAAAATCTATCGAGAATATTGAAAAGGCGATAGGGATTGCTGATATAGGAATTAACCCAGTAAACGACGGGAAATGTATTCGTTTATCCGTACCGCAGCTTACAGAAGATAGAAGGAAAGAGCTCACCAAAATTGTAAAGAAAATGGGTGAAGAGGCTAAGGTTGCTGTGCGTAATATAAGACGTGATGCAAATGATATGATTAAAAAACAGGAAAAAGATGGAGAACTAACAGAAGATGATGTTAAGCACGACATGGATCATATTCAAAAACAAATAGATAATGCAATAAAGGACATCGATGTTATCGTAGCAGAAAAAGACAAAGAAATCCTTGAAGTATAAAATAACTAGTTAGGGTCGAGCTATGGACATTAATCGGAAAACAGCATATAACACTTTGTACGCAATCGAGACACGAAGTGCTTATTCAAACATGGAATTGAATAAGCAAATAAATATAGAACATCCTACGTCTTCTGCCTTCGTGCGTGAACTTGTATATGGGGTATTGGAAAGAAAGTATACTCTCGACTATATACTGCAAAATTTTTTAAGGAATTCAAGTAAAGCTGTCAAAATACAAGCTCGTATATTATTGCGAATGGGACTTTATCAAATAATATATATGGATAAAGTACCAGAGTATGCAGCTATAAATGAAACTGTGAACATGGCGAAAAAATTGTGCAAAGGTAACGATGGATTTATCAACGCGATACTCCGGAATTTTATTAAATCTGGCAGTGTAATTGCATTGCCAGATCAGTCAGACCTGATGTATTTTTTCTCTATAAAATACAATATCGACATTTCTATTCTAAACTTATGGAAATCGCAGATTAGTACAGTACAAATTGAAGAAATGCTCATTGCGATGGAACAAAGACCTATGTTGTCATCCAGAATTAATATTCTTAAAACGACTAAATCTGACTTGATCAAACTTCTCGCACAAGAAGGAATAACTGCGCATGAAACTGATGTCGATAATTGCTTAATATTGCAAGGTACGGATGTTTTATCAAGTGATGCATACAAGGAAGGATTATTTTCTATACAGAGTATTCCGTCTATTATTGCTATACACCAATTGAACCCACAAGCATGTGATGTGATAATAGATATGTGTGCAGGTCCTGGAGGTAAATCCGTGGCTACTGCAGAGTTGATGGGAAACAGCGGCAAAATAATGGCTTTTGATATTTATGAAAATAAATTGAAAGCGATCAGTAGTCAAGCCAGAAGATCAGGTGTCACGAACATAGTTACCCAAATTTCTAATGGATTGATCCTAGATCAATCGCTTATAGGTATTGCAGATAGAGTTCTTTGTGATGTGCCTTGCTCAGCGTACGGAATGATAAGCAAAAAACCAGAATTAAGGTACAAAAAAGCAACATCGGACTTATATAAAATATATGATTTGCAAAGTAAAATATTAGAAAATGGAGCAATTTATCTAAAAAATAATGGTATTTTATTGTATAGCACATGTACTATCAATGAATATGAAAATTCACATGTTGTGAACAAATTCATAAAGAATAATGATAATTTTATGATAGAATATGAAAAGCAATTTTATCCGAACGGAAGTAATAGTGATGGGTTTTATATTTGTAGAATGCGAAAGACAAAATAGTGTAGGCAAAGCTGCAAATAATAAATTTGATTTTAAAGGTATTTGTTTTATTAATGAGTGCTTGATATAGGGGAACAAAATGCAGATAGCATCGAGAAATGACATAGGGAAACTGCGCAAGACTAATGAAGACACGATTGGAATATTGCCGGATGATAAAGTTTTCATAGTTGCGGATGGAGTTGCCGGTGAAAAATCCGGGGACATTGCTAGTGACGTAACGGTAAGAGTTATTACAAAAATAGTTGCGGAACTTCCGATTCCCCAAAATGTATCTTCAGATGCGGTAGGCACTTATATCAGGTCGTGCATAAAAAAGGCGAATGAAATTATCATTGAAATGGGGAACCAAAACAGCGCCGTATACGGAATGGCAACTACATGTGTGATGGCTGTAGTTCGAGAACAAATGGCTTATCTTGCAAATGTTGGAGACAGCAGGGCATACATGATAAGAGATTCTCATATTACACAGATTACGGATGATCATACATATGTGAATAGACTTGTTAAACAAGGTTTTGTATCAGAGGAAGATGCATTGCATCACGAAGATAGACATAAAATAATAAGGGCCCTAGGTATTAGTAACGATGTAGAAGTTGATTTATTCGAAATATCATTGATAAAAGATGATATTTTGCTCTTGTGCACCGATGGACTTTATGAGATGGTTTCAGAGGAACAAATAACCTCTATACTGTCGGAAGAAAGTGATTTAGAAAAATGTTCCGATAGTATAATGGAAATTGCGTATGATAATGGCGCGAGCGATAATATTTCGTTTATATGCATAAAAATAATGGAGGATGATTTAGATGGGTAGTAAACTGCTGGCTGGAAGATACGAATTAATAGAAAAAATCGGTGAAGGCGGTATGGCTGTTGTGTATAAAGCTAGATGTAACTTGCTTAATCGCTTTGTAACAGTAAAAATACTTAAGCCTGAATATGTAAAAGATGAAAATTTCTTGCTAAATTTTAGAAAAGAAGCGCAGTCCGCTGCTGGTCTTTCACATCCTAATATTGTAAGCGTTTTCGATGTGGGCAAAGAAGGCAATATCAATTACATAGTAATGGAATATGTAGAGGGTAAACCTTTATCAGAAATTATTAAAGAACAAGCGCCTATTCCATATAAGCGTGTATTAGATTTTTCTAAGCAAATAGTAAAAGGATTAGATGCCGCACATTCTGAGCATATTATTCATAGAGATATTAAACCTCAAAATATCATGGTTACTAAGGAAGGTGTTGCCAAAATAATGGATTTTGGTATCGCTAAAGCGATGACAGAAACCTCAGTGATAGAAACGACTCAAAAAATAGTAGGATCTGTACACTATTTTTCGCCTGAGCAAGCTAGGGGTAGCTATGTTGATGAGCGTTCTGACCTTTACTCACTAGGTATTGTAATGTACGAAATGCTTACGGGAGAACTTCCTTTTGATGGGGAAAATGCAGTATCTGTTGCGCTTATGCATATTAACGATCCAATTATACCACCATCAAAAATAGTGTCAGGTATTCCACCTGCACTAGAAAGAATGATTATGAGGCTTACAGAGAAGTTTCAAAATAATAGGCATGATAGCGCGGCGAAAGTGCTAGTGGATTTAGAGAATATTGATTTTGTCACCAATGTTGTCGGAAGCTCTGTCTTTACAGAAGACCCTGACTTGATTGAAAAAGCCGGAGCGAAACTTCAAGCAAGAAATGAAGAAGAAATTAAAAGTGGTGATAGAAAACGCAAAATAGAAAAGAAGAATAAAAATAAAAAGAGTAATAAGAAGCTTTTGATAATAGGCGGAATAGCGCTTGCAGTAGTCCTATTAGCGGGGATAGGAGTTTTATATGCTATGGGATACTTCTCTACGACTTCCAAAATTGAAGTCCCTAGTTTTCTCGATATGACTTTTGAAGAAGCCGAAGCTCTTGCTGAGGAACATGGATTGCAGATAGAACAAGGCGATTTGGTAGAGGATGAGCTAATTGAAGAGGGACTGATTGTATCTCAAAATCCGGAAGAAGGCGAGATCGTAGCGGAAGATAAGATAATAACTGTCAACATTAGTAAAGGGAAAAAAGAAAATATAGTTCCAAGCGTAGTCGGACTTATGATAGACGAGGTAGAAAGCTACTTGGAAACATTTGATTATACGTTGGGCGACGTCAAAGAAATAGAAGATGAAGCTGCGGTTGGAACAATTTTGAGCCAATCTCCAGAAGCTGGAATCGATGGAGGAGACTCTTGGACCATTGATGTTATAGTGAGCTTAGGCGAACCTGACGAGGAATTTTTGATGCCTAATGTTATTGGTTTTACACTTCAGGCTGCTATAAATAATATAACAAGTGCTGGATTTACGATTGGTAACATTAATTACGAAACAGATACAGTGGCTCCAGTAGGAACTGTAAAATCTCAGCAATATCCACCGAACACCCCTTTACACGAGGGAACACCAGTAAATATTGTAATCGTAAAAGAACCGACCGAAACACCTCCAGAACCGGACCCAGAACCGGAAACAACTCCATAGGGTGACTCGTGTCTAAATATAAAGATAATAGTAAACAAAATATGCCCTTTATACATGGAACTGTAATAAAGGGTATTGGAGGATTCTACTACATTCGTACAGAACTTGGAGTGATAGAAGCCAAAGGTCGCGGATTGCTCAAAAAAGATGGCGATATTATTCTTGTGGGAGATGAAGTTCTTGTCGAGGATTCACAGAATTACACATATGTCATTAAAGAAATACTGGAACGAAAAAATTCTTTTATACGACCACCTATTTCAAATATAGAATGTCTAGTGATAGTCTTTGCCCCGTCTAATCCAGAACCGAATTATCGAGTTATCGATAAACTGTTGATAATTTCTGAGATGAAACAAGTTGACACCGTAATATGTGTGAATAAATCGGATTTGCTCTCAGAAGATAAGAAAAATGAGATTCTAAGTATTTATGGTAAAATATATCCGGTAATTTTCACTTCCGCGCGAGATAGGGACGGAGTTGAAAAATTGCTTACAGCTATTGAAGGGAAAAAAACTGCATTTGCGGGGGCTTCGGGTGTAGGCAAATCTACACTGGTTAATGAGCTGACACCTAAGGCAAAAATGCAAACAGGTGAGATAAGCCTAAAGTCCAAGAGAGGCAAACACACCACGCGACATGTGGAAATTCTCGAAGCGATATATGGTACATATATCTACGACACACCAGGATTCACTTCGATCGATATCGGTGATATCAAAGAAGCGGATTTAAGTGAGGGATATATTGAAATATACGACTACGGACAGAAGTGCAAATTTGAAGATTGCAGTCACATAAATGAACCGCGATGTATGGTCAAGAAGATGGTAGATGAGGGAGTTATACATAAAAGCAGATACAATTCTTATCTGCAGAATATGTCGGAATTAAAAAGTAAAAAGAGGTATTAAAATGGCTAAGCTTTCGGCATCTATATTGTCTGCGGATTTTTCAAAACTAGGCGAAGATGCTATATTAGTTAGCAGACTCGGTACGGATTACCTACACATAGACGTGATGGATGGACATTATGTTCCTAATATTAGTTTTGGTCCTACTGTTATGAAGAGTTTAGATAAATTGGACACCGCACCATACGATATACACTTGATGATAGAAGATCCAGACAAATATATTCCCGAATTCGTAACAGAAAAAACGGAGTATATAACAGTACATCAGGAGTCGTGCGTACATTTGCACCGAACTATTGAACATATAAAAAGCTATGGTGTAAAAGCTGGAGTATCAATTAATCCAGCCACTTCTATTTCCGCTCTTGAATCAATCATCGAAGATATAGATCTCGTGCTAATTATGAGTGTCAATCCAGGATTTAGTGGACAAAAGTTTATCGAGCATAGCATGTCTAAGATAAAAAAACTTCATGAAATACGAACTTCCAACAATCTCCATTTCGAGATTGAGGTTGATGGAGGAGTCAATTTAGACAATATAAATAGCTTGAAAGAAGTAGGCTGTGATATTGTAGTTGCAGGATCAGCCGTATTTAATGCGAAAGACGTTAATGCCAGCGTATCCCAATTTTTAGAGGTGCTACATTAATAAACGGTTATGTAATCCTTCATAGACTCAAATGTTTTTTTTCCAATCCCCGATACATTTACAATATCTTCGATTTTTGCGAAGTGTCCATGTTCTTCTCTATATTGTATAATACTCTTAGCGGTTGCAGGACCTACTCCTGGAATTTCTTCTAAATCTGTCTGATTAGAATAATTTATGTTTATTTTACTCTCATTTTGAGACCCTACATTGTTTTATGTATAACTACCAGTTGAGAACTCCCCTTTTTGACGAATATAGATTTTTTGCCCATCTTCTACAGGAGAAGCTTGGTTTATTGCCGAAATGTCAGCATCTACAGTTAAACCACCTGCTTTTTCTATCAACGAAAAAACCCTATCTCCATCGAAAATAGGGTATACTCCAGGATTATTTACTTCTCCACCTACATCGACATATCCTATACTTTCGTTTTGCGACGAATTTGGGGGATATTGAGTGTCTGTATGGTTTGAAGTTGTATCGTCACTTTCATTGTCTTCTTCAGATGTAGTAGTTGCATTTTCTTGCGCTACATTATTGTATTCATTTTCAATAATAATTTCACCCTCATCTTCTCCATTAAAAAACAAAAAAGCTACAATAACAACTACTACTATTCCTAATATTTTAAGTGTTTTGGTGTTATTTTGAGTGAACTGTGTTGCGCTAGATACAAATTCCTTTATCTTATTAAATACTTCTTTTAAATTTTCAAAACTCATTTTTATTCCCTCCATATTTTATAATAACATAAGGGTAAATGATTTTTGATATATACTCAATTATTAGACAGAAGTTACGTCAAAAAAGAATTGTATTCTGGTTATTTTTGATAATTTTCGTAATTTATGAAGATAGTCACAGTTATTCAATTCCGATTCTATAGCGAAATCAAGCATGCTGTTTAGTACTAGTTCTGGGCTAAGGTTGGATATGCTGCCACAATCTAAATGTAATATAAATGAAAGGTTGTTGTCGATAGAAATATTGTCGATTTTACGTATTTTATCTTTTATATTGACTTCGACAAACTTCTTTGTTTTCTTTTGTTTCTTTTTAGTTATAATTTCACTTTGGTTCATGTATTTGTTGAAGAACTCAATCGTCTGTCCTTGATCAACAGCAATAGGTACAGTGACACGATACTTTGCGCTTTTGACTAATGCTGCTATCGATTTGATTTTTGATGTTACTTTTTTGCAAGATATTATTGTTAATCCTTGCGGCATGAGTGATTGCATTTTATTAGCAATATCATTTTCATCATAATCTATAGTCGTTTCAAATTCGATCAGTTCACAAGTACTTTCATATCCAAGAGATAATGCTTGTGCGAAACTCATTTTAGGATGAGGATTAAATCCTTGAGAGTAAGATAGCATTATCCCGGCACGTTTGAATGAGCGTTTGAAAAGTCGTAAAAGGTCTAGGTGTGAAGTATAAGATATTATTCCTCTTTTTGAAAATTCGATTATATATTTGTACATAAATTTATTCCTTTTTTGACTTTTCATACTTACAATGTACAAGATTTGATATTCCACAATTGTTGCACTGTTTTCGGCAGTCATATGTAATAGCTTCATTCTGAGATTTTTTTAGTTCTCTAGTCAAAAAATCCTTCGAGACGCCACAGTCGATGATATCCCAAGGCAGGAAGTCATTTTCGTTTAGAGAAGGTGAAGTGTAGGTAGTTGGATCAATTTGTGAATTTATGCATGCTTCTTTCCATTTGTCTGCATCAAAATGTTCTGACCAGCTATCAAATTTGCATCCTAAACGGTGGGCCTCAATAAGTAGCTTTGAGAGCCTTCTGTCTCCTCGAGAGAATACTGCTTCATATGTACTAGTTATGTCATCGTGATAATTAAATTTAACACCTTTTATTTTTAATATATTCGTAAGATAGTTATGCTTTTGGTTAAATTCTTCCGTTGAGTTTTGGTTTGCCCATTGGAAGGGAGTCCATGCTTTGGGAACAAAGTTTGAAACACTTACAGTAAGATTGAATTTTCCACCGCCATTTATTTCCCTGTGAATTGAGATAATTTTCTTTGCCATATCCGCAATTGCGTCTAAATCCTCATACGTTTCATCCGGCAACCCTATCATAAAGTACAGTTTAATGTTTTTCCACCCGAGAGTTATTGCTTGCGATATTGCACCGTATATTTCCTCTTCTGTCAATCCTTTATTTATTACGTCGCGAAGCCTTTGTGAGCCGGCTTCTGGGGCAAACGTCAAACTTGATTTTTTGTATCCTTGTATTTCTTGTAAGACATTAAACGAAAAGGAATCGAGACGAAGGGACGGAAGCGATAATGAAACATTCTGTGATTTGCATTCTCTAGTTAATTCTATTGCGAGCGGTTCAAATTCCGAATAATCGCTTGTCGATAAAGATAGAAGGGACAGTTCATCGTGCCCTGTGTTTTTGAGTTGTTTTCGGGCTAATTCAAGTATGTCATTTTTATTTCTTTCTCTAAGCGGTCGATATATCATTCCTGCCTGGCAAAAACGACAGCCTCTCGTACAACCACGAAAAATTTCTACTACAGCTCTGTCGTGCACAGTGTCAATAAATGGAACAATTGGTTTTTCCGGATATTCTGCAGCATTCATGTTTCCTATTACGGATTTTTTAATTGGCAAAGGCGCATCACTGTAAGTAGTGTTATAAAAGAGAATTTTCCCCGTAGAATCGCATATGGGTTCATAGAACTGAGGAACATATACTCCGTATATTTTGCAGATTTCTTGAAGAAATGCTGTTTTATTTCCTTTGTGTTCTGCCCATTTTGACGTTATTAATGGTAAGAGATTTTCGCCATCTCCAATCAGAATAATATCAGCAAAATCCGCCAATGGTTCGGGGTTAAACGCACAAGGTCCTCCCATGACTATTATCGGAAAAGATTCATCCCTATCTTCTCTGAGAGAAGGAATATTAGACAGTTCAAGCATATTGAGGATATTCGTAAATGATAATTCATACTGCAAGGTGAATCCTATGAAATCCATATCTTTTAATGGGGTCATTGTTTCTAATGTGGTTAAGGGAATATTTTTTTCTCTCAACAATTTTTCCATATCGATTGCTGGCGCAAATACTCTTTCGCAATAAATGTTATCGTGTTGATTCATTACATTGTACAAAATCTGCATTCCTACATAAGACATGCCTATTTCGTAAAGGTCCGGAAAGCAAAATGCAAATCGAATTATATCACTTGATATTTCTTTATGTGTTGCATTTACTTCGTTTCCGATATAGCGTGCGGGTTTTTCTACTTCTTTTAATAGTGAAATATATTCTTTTCTGTAATTCATTTTTATCCTCTAGGTATATTATTAAATAACGATTTAGCATATTGATTTGAACTGAAAGTTTTTGGTAAGATATTATTTCAATATATTTAAAACAAATTATCTATCTTTGTTCCAATCGTTTCTTCTATTTTTTTTATTAAATCTACGGATTTTTCTTTGCTGTAGCGTATTCTTGTTAGATGAGTTTCGTCAGTTGTAAGTTTGAGAATGTACTCGAAGCGTTTTTCAATTCCTACGTATTCATCTTCTATTACAAGTCTATCTCCAAGGCACATCAAATCAGTTTCATTAATTTTATCAAAGGGATTAAACGTATAGCGCATGTGATCTCTGACTAGCGCAGCTTCTTTAAGATAGCCCATTTGTGATAGTAGATTCGCGCATTCGTTGCCATGATCGGTTCTTACTCTAAGTAAGTCATGGATTAATCCCGCATTGTAGATTAGCTCCACGTCTAGATTAATTCCACTATCTTGTAATCGCTCTCCTATAGTGCGTGCGACGAAAGCAACTTTTTTGCAATGCAAAATAACCCATGGTGGAGTTTCGTATTCGATATATAGTTGCTCACATATATTTTCTGTCAGTCTTTGCTCGATATTACTTTCGTTCTTATTCATCAATATTTTCCAGTTGTATTTGTAGTAATTTTATCATTCGTTTTCAATTAAGTATTTTATTTGTAGAACATGAAGATAATTGAGAACTATACAAAATTATACAATAAAATATCATGAAATACAATGCAGTGGTATAGTTTTTCATAAAATACCTCGTGTTAGTTTATCACGTTGTATTAGAGATTAATTTAACTGTAGACATTTGTATTATGACTCAATAAATTTAATGTATTTTGTAACATTTAACATATCATTATTCTAAAATTGGTGATATATATATAAATAACATAATCTAGAATATAGTTTTAGAATTAAAGGAGAAATAAAAAATGGGACAAATTAGAGTGTTAAGCGCGGAACAAACAAAAAATGTGCTTTCTATGGAAGATGTTATTGGGTCAGTTAGCTCGGTATATAGTGAAAAAGCGAATGAAAACACAGTTGTGTGGCCATTGGTGTTTTACGAGTTTGAGCCAGGTGTATCTGACATGGATATCAAGTCCGGTTGGGTCAAAGGTGAAAAAGTCTTCGGATTAAAATTAGTATCTTGGTACGGCGAAAATGCAAAAAAAGGATTACCGATGTTAGCGGGAACTGTATTAGTATGCGATGACGAAACAGGAATGCCTATTGGAATTTTAAATGGCTCGTACTTGACTGGAATTAGAACTGGCGCGGCAGGTGCCTTAGGTGCAAAATATTTGGCGAGAGAGAATTCGGAAAATCTATTAATAGTTGGGGCGGGACACGTAGCTTCATTCCAAATTGCTGCTACCCTTATACTTATGCCACAAATCAAAAAGATTAGAATATATGATGGGATAGCTTTTGAGGGAGCAAAGAAGCTTGCAGATAATATAGGTCACATTCTCAAAGAAGAATTGGACATGGAATTGCCAAAAGATGTAGAGTTTGAGGCAGTTGATAATATCGAAGAAGCTACAAAAGCAAGCGACGTGATAATCACAGTAACTCCGTCTAGAAAACCGATAATAATGAAAGAATGGGTAAAACCTGGAACCCACTTTAGTTGTATCGGAGCAGATATGAGCGGAAAACAAGAAATCGATGGAAATATATTAGTTGCAGCGAGAGTATTCGTAGATGATTTGGCTCAAAATATCAATGTAGGCGAAATAGAACTTCCAATTAAAGAAGGAGTAATTAAACCGGAAGATATCGTGGGAGAACTTGGACATATTATAAATGGGAAAATGATTGGCAGAGAAAATGATGAACAAATAACAGTTTATGATGCTACTGGAACTGCACTGTTAGATATTATAGTTGGTAAATTGGCTCTTGATGTTGCAGCACAAAAAAATGTAGGCTCTGTAGTTGAGTTATAATCACATAGCAAAAAATTAGTGAAAGATGCTACTGGTAAAATAATAAAATTAAATAGTAGGAGAAGAAAATGGAAATTAAAGATTTTGGTGTAGAGATTTGGATGAATTTATATGAAAATAACTGCGAGTATAATTTAGCTGAGACTTGCGTTGAATCGCTTACTGTAGAGCAAATATTAGATCTTGCAGGGGTAAAGGACACTTTTTACAAAGACCTTTTAAACAAAAAACTTACGTATGGTGACATAGAAGGGTCAGACGAATTAAGAGATGCGATAGGCTCACTTTATCAAAAAGTTAAGAGAGAGAATATTGCTATTACTCACGGGGCGATTGGTGCGAATGCACTATCCATCATTACTCTTGTAAATAGAGGCGACAGGGTTGTTTCCGTATTGCCTACATATCAACAACATTATTCGATACCTGAATCTATCGGTGCCGACATTCAAATATTGAGATTGCGAGAAGAAAATAACTGGTTGCCAGACCTTGAGGAGTTGAAAAGCCTTGCTATACCTGGAACAAAGTTAATTTGCATAAACAATCCAAACAATCCTACTGGCTCTGTAATGGATGAGGATTATCTGAAGAAAATTGTAGACATCGCGAAGGAATGTGGTGCGTACTTGCTTTGTGATGAGGCATACAGAGGTCTTACTAATAATGCTGATAATAGTTTTACTACATCTGTAGTAGACTTGTATGATAAGGGAATTAGTACTGGAAGTACTTCTAAAACTTTTTCAGCAGCAGGACTTAGACTAGGATGGATAGCTGGACCTGTTGAATTTATAGAGAAGATTAATCGCCAAAGAGATTACCATGTAATCAGTGTTGGTGTAATAGACGATATGTTAGCTACATTGCTCATAAAAAACAAGGATAAAGTAATAGAAAGAAACTTGAAAATAGTAGAGGGTAATTTGAAAATGCTCAAAGAATGGGTTGATAAAGAGCCACTAATCTCATTTATTGTTCCTAAAGGTGGTACTACTGCATTTTTAAAGTATGATATTGATATTCCATCTGAGCAATTGTGTAAAGATTTGCTGAAAGAAACAGGCGTAATGTTACTTCCAGGTTCTGCACTCGATGTAGAAGGATATTTAAGAATGGGATATTGCAATAGCCCAGAAATTACTAAAAAAGGACTGGAAAAATTCTCTGAATACCTAAAAAAATATAATAAGTAAATTCATCCTATTTGCTTAACCTTTTATTAAAAGAGTAGTCATTTTAGATTGTTAATTATTAATCTAAATGAGTACTCTTTTTTGTGTTAATCATGTAATTTTGAATATACAAATTTATGCAATTTTTAGAGTATTAAAAATGGAATTGAAATATGTTGCCGCAAAATGCAAGTGGAACTTTTTTGCTAAATAGTAAGAAATCTTTCAATTAAAATAAACTATTGAAAAAATCAACTTAGTTTGATATTATTAAGAAGTTATTAAGAAGAAAATATGAGTATATCTATGCGGAAAATGTATAAGAGAGGAAATAATGGAAAAATCTATTAAAGTTAAAGTACTAGGTACTCGAGGGTCTTTTTTTTCGCATGCTGAAGGGAAAGAAGTATATGGACAAGAAACATCATGCGTGTTTGTCCGTATGGGAAACACTAATATAGTCTTGGATTTTGGAAGTGGAATAACAAAACTTACAGGTGAATTACTTAATGAAAAAACTTCAAGCGCGGAAGGCATGAATAATATGGGGCAAAATGTTATTCAAAACAGCAACGGTAACAAAGTATATGGATTGCTCTCTCACCCTCATGCTGATCACATGATAGGTCTGTATGGATGGATTAAGCTCCATGATAAAGATTTTGAGTTCGATATATATACTGCACCTAAGGGGGGATATTCTTGTCAGGAGCAAATAAACCAATTATTTCATCCTATATTGTGGCCTATACCCATCGAAAAATATCCTTCAAAAGTGAGATTTCATGATATAGAGAGTTCGTTTTATATCGAGGACGTTTTTGTAGAAACCTTGAATGTTTCCCACCCAGGAGGAAGCACGATATATAAATTAACCTATGATGGAAAATCAGTTGTTTATTCCTGTGACATAGAATATTCGAAAAGTTGCGGCAAGTCTTTCGTTGAATTTGTAAGGAATGCGGATCTTTTACTATTATATTGATGGATGGGGGCATTCTACATTTCAAGAAGGAGTAAGAATTACGAAGGAATTTAATATTTCTCAGACGGTATTTTTACACCACCATTTTAGTGCAAAAGACGATGAAATTAGATATTTAGACAATAAACTTGAGCTTGAATCAACTAACTGCAGATTTGCTAAAGATATGATGGAGATTGAATTATGAAAAAAATGACAATCAATAACTTATTACGTATTTATTCCGAATTTGCAAAGGAAAAAAGTTATTCTAAGCGACTGGAAATTATTTTAAATGCTGCCATGGATATTACTAATGCCGATGCAGGAACTTTGTACGTTTATGAAAATTCACAATTGCAGTTTAGAATTATAAGCACAAAATCTATGGGTGTATATATGGGGATAGATAATCATATCGATTATCCGCCTGTAGATATGGACCTGCGGAATGTGTGTGCATATTCTGCTATAAAAAGAGAGATGCTCAATATTCCGGATGTTTCTGAAAATGAGATATTTGACTTTGAAGGTCCTCGCAAATACGATGCTATAACAGGATATAACACGAAGTCTATGCTTGTAATTCCAATGGAAAATGATAAAGGAGAATTGGTTGGAGTCGTACAGCTCATCAATGCAATGGATGAGGATGGTAACGTGGGTGCATTTGCAGATGATTACACTGAAATCATATCGACGTTAGCAACCCAGGCTGCAGTTGGATTGACTAGTCTTTTTTATTCGCGAGAAAATATTGAATTGATACATTCGTTTGTAAAAGTAATGTCTACCGCAATCGACGAAAGAAGTAAGTTTAATGCAAATCATACGGCTATGATGGTTCGTTATGCAGACAAATTCATGGAGTGGCTCGACACTCAATCAAATGAATTGTTACACTTTGATAAAATTCAAAAAGATCAAATTATTATGGCGATTTGGCTACATGACATAGGTAAATTAATTACTCCTGAAAGCGTATTAAATAAGCAAACCAGATTAGATTACTATTATGAACGTATCATAAATAGAATAGAAATGTTTAAATTATGCGCAAAGATTTCATTCTATGAAGGGCGAATATCGAAAGAAAATCTTGAGGATACACTCTCAAGCTTGACCGAGGCAACGACAAAAATTAATTGTTATAATAATGCTCCATTCTTGAGTGATGAGGATATTCTTATTATTGAGGAGATGTCTCAAAGCAAATATAGGGATAAAGATTATAATTTTACATATCTATTGACAGATATCGAGAAGAAGCATTTATCTATACGAACTGGTTCACTGACAGAAGAAGAGCGTAACACGATGCAAGACCATGTAGCAATGACGGCGAAGATGTTAAATAACATGAAATTTACCAGAGATTTTAAAAATGTACCTATTCTTGCTTCCACGCACCACGAATTTTTAGATGGATCGGGTTATCCTAACCAGTTAATTGCAGATAATATATCTATGGGAAGTCGAATAATAACCATTATTGATATATATGAAGCGGTAACTGCTACCGATCGCCCATATACCAAACCGCGTGAGCCTGAGGATGCCTTTAAAATAATACGTAACATGGCTAATGAGGGAAAACTTGATAACGAAATTACGGAGCTCTTTATCGAAAGTAAAGCTTGGGAGATATAAAAAATGATAAGGAAAATTATTATTCCCATAGCTATATCAGCTATAATCACATTGATTTGTGCGACGGGTATATTACACGATTTCAATGCGAGTGTTAATGACACACTCTATCAGAATTCAAGAATATCTAGTGAGGATATAGTTATAATAGGTATCGATGCAAAAAGTCTTGAGCAATATGGTGTATTTCCGTGGGATAGAGAAATCGTGGCAGATTTAATAAATATACTATCAGAAGATCCTAACAGTTCCCCAGCCGCAATAGGAATCGATATTTTGTTTACGGGATACACTGATGAACAAAATGACACCGCACTTGTCGCCGCCGCGAAGAATGCGGGAAATGTGGTTTTGATTTCTGCAGCGAACTATACTACTAAATTTGTAACAGAATATTTTGAAGGGGAAGTATATCAGTACCTCGATGAAACTTATATAGCAAGTTATGACACTGCTTTCCCTGAATTAGTTGATGTTACAGAACATGGGCATGTAAATAGCGCATTAGATACGGATGGAATACTTAGATATGCCATGGGAGATATAGAACTTGAAGATGGAACTAACGTACCGGCTTTCAATGACGTTTTGTATCAGTATTATTGCGAACATCATGGAATCGATTACGTCCAGAATCCTTCTATCAACGATTCCGGAATGTGGTATCTTCCATATGCGGCACCTCCCGGCGGACTTTATGATGGATTCTCAGTTTCGCAAGTTATAGCAGGAGAAGTATCGCCAGATATTTTTGATGGTGCTGTAGTTATGATAGGTCCATACACGATTGGAATGCAAGATCAATATAGAACTTCAATTGATCATACGGAATTTATGTATGGCGTAGAATACCAAGCAAATGCATTGAATGCACTGATGGACAGAGAATTCAAATTTGAAATATCATTTTTTGCGACTTTGGCAATGCTGTTTTGCATATCGCTTTTTAACTTTATCATAATGAAAAATAAAAGCATGATTCCTTTGACCGCAATATTCTTGGGAATATGCGCCTTGTGGATTGCCCTATGCTTCGGAATGTATAGACTGGATTACATACTAGATACTACATACGTATTAATTTCTACGGCAACTATATATGTTATTTCAACAGGCACAAATTATGTTACAGCATTGTTAGAAAACGTGCGGGTATCGAATAAATTTAAACGATATGTTGCACCCGAAATAGTTGCGGAAATTCTAAAAGAAGACGAGGATTCTCTTGGGCTCTCGGGTAAAGCTACCGAAATAGCAGTAATGTTTGCAGATGTAAGGTCCTTTACTCCTATGACAGAAAAGTTGCCTCCAGAAACTGTAATCGATATTCTAAATAAAATCCTGAGTGTATGTAGCAATAATATTATTAAGCATAAAGGAACTCTCGATAAGTTCATAGGAGATTCAACTATGGCTTTTTGGGGGGCACCATTGCCACAGGAAGATTACGTATATAATTCTGTTGCAAGTGCACTGGATATAATTGAAGATATAAAGGCAGTATGTAAAGAAATAGAGAAAGAATACTCGTATACTATATCTATTGGAATTGGAATACACTGCGGTACGGCATTAATAGGTAATGTCGGATCGGAAATTAGATCAGACTTTACTGCGATTGGCGATACTGTTAACATGGCGGCTAGACTAGAATCTAACGCTCCTCCAAACACAATCTACGTAAGCAAAGAAGTTGCCAAGATTGTTGAAGACAGAATTAATGTAATAAAAGTTTCTAATGAAATATCTTTAAAAGGAAAAACAGGAACTTTCGAAGTATATAGAATTGATAGTCTCAAAAAGTAATATATGACAAATCGGAAAGTAATTTGATTTTGTAATTAATTAAATAAAATAGAAAAATGAATAGAGTACTTTCAACTTGAAATATAAATGATAATATGTTATTATAAGAACACATAATACATAGTAAGAAAATTGCCTTGTGCAAAATAGGAGGTATAGTAATGAAAGTCAATATTAACGCCAAGAATTATAAATTAAACAATCACTTAAAGGATATAATTGAAGATAAACTAGAGAGGATATCCAAGTTTTTCTCAGATGATATAGAAGTAAATGTAATGATATCTAAAGAAAAAGATATGGAAAAATTCGAGGCTACAGTTATTGGAAAAGGGGTAACGTTCCGAAGCGAAGAAGTTGCGCATGATATACACGAAGCTATCGATAAGTCGATAGACAGACTTAAATCGCAAATGCAAAAACATAAAGGAAAATTGCAAAAAAAATATAAAGGAAATAAGAGCATAAAATTTGAAAATATTGCCATCGAGGAAGATACTTCAGAGGATATGACTGAAATTGTAAAATCTAAGGTCGTAAATGTTGTTCCTATCACTGTGGAAGAAGCAATTTTGGAAATGGAAATGACTCAGCATGACTTTTATGTATTTGAAAATGCTAATACTAGAGAGCTAAATGTAATATATAAACGTAAAGATGCTAATTATGGAGTTTTGGAAATTAATATTTAACATAATCTACATAGTGTGTTGAGTGGCAAATAATATATTTGCCACTTTTTTTGATTTTGCTTGAAAAATTGCGACATTTAATGTAAAATATTTAAATAATAAGAGGGAGATTTATGAGTGAATTTTTTAGTAATCTTATATTAAATATTGGCATAACAGATGTAATTGACATATGTCTTTTGACATATGTTTTTTATAAAGTTATAGGATTGATAAGGCAGACTAGAGCTCAACAGCTACTAAAGGGTTTGTTAATTCTGTTAGTATTTTTCGTCCTTTCAGATTTTTTTAACCTATATGCAATCAACTGGATCTTAACAGAGACGATGACCGTAGGTATTATATCTTTTATAGTGTTGTTCCAGCCAGAAATACGTAGAGTATTAGAAGTGGTTGGTCGTGGAAATATTGTAAAACCGAGATTTATGACTATAGATAATGACAACGCTAGACACTTAATATCAGAATTCATAAGCGCCTTAGAGTACTTTTCAGAAAGTGAGACGGGTGCATTGATTGTCTTAGAAAAACAGACTCAACTCACAGATATTATGGAGACTGGTACCGTCATTAATGCGAAAGTCTCAGATGAATTAATGAAGAATATATTCTACGAAGGCGCTCCACTACATGATGGGGCAATCATAGTAAGGAATGATAGAATTTATGCAGCAGGTTGCGTACTACCGTTAAGTAATAATAAATTTCTAAATAAAGAGCTAGGAACAAGACATCGTGCTGCAATTGGAATCACTGAAGTTTCAGATGCGATTTCTCTAATTGTAAGCGAAGAAACTGGGATGATTTCCATAGCTGAAGAAGGTAAAATAATGCGCAATATCAATATTAATGATCTAGAAAAGCGACTTAATGAGCTATATATTCATGTTTCAGAAGAAAGTAGCATAAAAAAAATAATTAAATCAAAGATGGCGAGAAAAGAAAATGTTAAATAATAATAAAGCAAATGTCGCAATATCTTTTTTGCTTGCATTGATAATGTGGGCATATGTAATAGGGGAAGTCAATCCAGTTATTACCGAAACATTTCATGATATTCCTATAGAACTTGTTAATGTTGATAAATTAAACGCTAGAGAGCTTTCCATATCATCGCAAAGCAGTCAAACTATAGATGTTACGATTTCGGCGAGCAAAAGCATTATTGACAGCCTTAAAAGTGAGGATATAAAGCCGTATGTAGATGTTGCAGGCCTTGAGGCAGGCACCTCTCAAACTACGATTATTATACCATTGGATTCTGAAATTGAGCTAATCCAAACTAGTATTCAAAGCTTGTACTTGACCGTGGAAACTACGTTGTATGACCAAAAGACTGTTGATATCAATTTTTCTCAACTATCAGATGGAACTGAGGAATCAGAAGGAAAAGTTCCATATGCGACATCGATATCTAAAGACACTGTAGGAATATATGGAGCTGAATCTATAGTTAATTCTGTCGAGAAAGTCATAGCACTGGTCGACACATCGACGCTTACGGATCAAGAACAGGAAGTAACTCCAGTCCTTAGTGCAGTTAATGCTAATGGAGAAGTCGTAAACTATGTTCAATTTAGTGAAGACATAACTATTGATGCTATGTACTATTACGAAAAAACGGTCCCATTGAGAATCGATGTGATAAATCCTCAAACCGAGGGAATTGAAAGGACAGTAGACATTCCTAGGAATGTATCCTTACTAGGGCCTAATGAGGTAATTAGCGATATATCATCGATCCGAGCAAATCAAATTGATCTTACAGAGGTTACTCGCTCGATGAGTATAGAGATTGTTCCGATTCTTCCAACGGGTGTTGCATTACAATTCCCACTCAGTATAGATGTAACAGTTAATACGACCAACGAGGAAGATAACGAAGATTCACTAGGGCCTGATACTGTTACGGAAGTGTTTAATTTGAGCACAGAAAATATAGATTTACTTAACTTGTCGCCTCAGTTTAGGGCTGTGATAAGTGCTGCAACTTTAGAAATATCGGTGACAGCCCCTCAGTCGGTGCTCGATGAATTTACAATTGAAGATATTGTTGCAAGTGTAGATTTGACAGGCTTAACAGAAGGAACACACACGGTTAATATAACTCTTTCATCAAATAAAGAGACTGAGAGTATAATCTCTAATTTGCCTAATGTTGAAATTGAAATAACGTTAATATAACAAAGTGAAAAAATGAAAGGATAAGTAAAGACAGCAATTTGAAATTGCTTTGTACTTTATAAGCAAAACTATGGGAAAACTATTTGGAACAGACGGAGTTCGCGGAATAGCAAATGAAAAATTATCGGTAAAATTAGTGCATGATTTAGGCAAAGCGGGAGCATTTGTTTTAGGGCAAAATAAAAAGCCGACCATAATTATTGGAAGTGATACAAGATTATCTGGCGATATGTTAAATAGCGCATTATCATCGGGAATCTTATCATATGGTGGCGATGTAATAGATGTAGGAGTCTTGCCTACACCAGCGATCGCTTTTTTGGCCATGCACTACAATGCGGATGCGGGAATTGTAATTTCTGCATCTCACAATCCATTTGAATATAATGGAATTAAGTTTTTTGATTCTAAAGGATTCAAACTAGATGACTCGCTGGAAGAAGAAATTGAAAAAGTCATTGAAAATGGAGTGGATACTATCGAAAATGCGCCATTTGACAAAGTTGGAAAAAGATATAACAAAGAACAAGAATCGCTTGAGGCGTATGTGGATTTTTTAATTGCAAAAACCGAATCACCCTTAAACGGCATTAAACTCGTATTAGACTGTGCAAACGGAGCAGCGTACAAGGTTGCCCCCATGGTATATAGGAAGCTAGGCGCAGACGTAGTAGTAATAGGAGATAGTCCCGATGGTATTAATATTAACAAAGATTGCGGATCGACTCATACTCAAATGCTAAGTCAACGAGTGGTGAGCGAAGGCGCTATGATGGGTCTTGCTTTCGATGGTGATGCCGATAGGCTGATCGTGGTAGACGAAACCGGCGAGGAAGTAGACGGCGATAGAACCATATGTATTTGTACAAAGCTACTCAAGGAGAAAGGATTACTCAAAAACAATATTGCAACATGTACAGTAATGAGTAATCTTGGATTCCATAAATATATGGAAAAAATTGGAGTTGAAGTCATTGATACAAAAGTTGGTGACAAGTACGTATTAGAATCAATGCTAAAAACAGGATCAGTCATAGGTGGTGAACAATCTGGTCATATTATTTTCTTGAATCATACTACTACAGGAGATGGGGTTTTATCCTCATTGCAATTTACACAAGCTGTTATTGAAAGAGGAAAGTCAGTTTCTGAACTTGCCTCTGAAATAGAAATTTTCCCGCAAGTGTTAATCAATGCTAAAGTAAAAGAAGAAAATAAAATGGCATATCTCGATGATATTGAAGTTCAAGAGGCGATCAAAAAGGCTGAGGCTGAGTTGGCGGGTAATGGTAGGGTCCTTATTCGAACTTCGGGCACTGAACCACTCATTCGAGTAATGCTTGAAGGAGAAGATTTAGATTTTATTACTAATTTGGCTAAAGGTATATCCGGTATAATCGTTAGAAAATACTCATAGCTATTCAGTTTCATAATCATTATTATTTCAAAAAGCACATCATAAAATAACGATTTTCTATTTAAGAGTGCGTACGAAATGAATGGAGGTATTGTGATAAAAATAAAGAAAATTGCAGTTGCTGTTTTGCTGTCTATTGCCCTGATTTTAATTGTGAGTTGTGATGATAGTGAATCAAGTTCTGCAGTAATTAATAATGAAGAAGAAACCCCTAAGCAGATTGTCAGCCTAGCTTTTGTTAATATTGATTATATCAATGATCCAACTAATATCAATATTGTAGCATTAGAAGAACATACTGTATATGAGGAACTCACGGGTGATAATAGATATATAAATGTTCTTGATTTGTTAAAACAAAATACTATTATCTCGGAAAATTATACTCCCGTTAAGTATTATATTGAACCATCGCAATTGATGGAGGATAGTGGGGACTTAGACGAGAATCAAGATGAATACGATACTCTTACCGGAGCGACATCCTTGGTAGGGGAAGGAAACAATGATGAATCTGGTAGCGATGAACAAACTGACGAATCTGAGCAAGACGTCGATAGTAACAACAATGCTTCGGGTGTAAGCCAAGTCTATACGAGCTATAATAAGGAAATTAATATTCTGAATGTAGGCGTCGAAGGAAACAAGGCGATTGTCAATTTTTCTTCCGAAGGGTTAGTTGGAAATGCGATGCAAGAAACACTCTTAGTTTCGCAAGTTGCACAAACTTTGATTAGAACTTTTGAAGAGATTGAAATTGTTTTTTTTATGGTAGATTCAAAGGAAGTCAATACTTTGATGGGAAATGTAAATGTTGAAAAAGGTATATCGGATTCGTTGTTAACTACTGAATCTGATTTGGAGAAAAGAGAAGAGTAATCATGACGTATCAAGTGATTAAAGATGAAATTTCAATTTGTATTAACCAGTTTTTTCAAAAGGTAGAGCTAAAAAAGGGAAACCTCTTCGTTGTGGGGTGTTCTACTAGCGAAGTTTGTGGACATCTTATCGGTAAAAATTCCAATGAGGAAATCGCAAGAGCTATTTTTGATGGAATTAGTGAAATATTGAGACCTAAAGGAGTTTTTTTCGCGGCACAATGTTGCGAGCATCTCAATAGAGCGATAATAATTGAGAAAGATGCTCTGCGTTACGATTCTGTGATGGTAAATGTGGTCCCTCAATTAAAGGCTGGTGGTGCATTTGCAAAGACAGTATATGAAAATTTTAGTTCTCCCGTAGCGGTTGAATATATAAAGTGTGATGCGGGGCTCGATATCGGCAATACCTTCATCGGCATGCACTTAAAAGAAGTCGCAGTACCAATTAGAATAGATAAAAAGAGTGTAGGAAATGCCAATATAAGTTTTGCAGCTACACGATTAAAATATGTTGGCGGTGAAAGGGCTGTTTATGATAATAGCTTGACTACAATAAAAATGAAGTAAAAATAGGAGTATGTATTTCATTTTGATAATATAATTTATTGTTCTTGCTTATATAGATCTGACATGTGCTTTCATGTAGGATCACTTTAGTCGTTAGAGATATGAAAAAAGGGAGAAATTTGATGGCTCAACTATATTACCGTTACAGCACTATGAATGCGGGAAAATCCATTGAATTAATTAAAGTAGCTTATAATTATGAGGAACGTGGGAAGAAAGTTTTGACCATAGTTCCTCGTGTTGATGATAGGTATGGAGAAGGAATGGTTTCTTCACGGATAGGAATCCAACGAGAAGCAAGGACATGTGGCGATGAAACTAATATAT
>CAYJGJ010000007.1:0-12731 GCA_964370025.1 uncultured Oscillospiraceae bacterium | reverse complement strand
TTCTAAACGAAAATGAAAATGGTGCGATAGCTTGCGTATTAGTTGATGAATGCCAATTCCTCAAAAAACATCACATTCAAGAACTCGTCGAAATAGTCGATAGTTTTGATGTGCCGGTAATCGCATATGGGCTTAAAAACGATTTTAAAAATGAACTTTTTGAGGGTTCTTATTACATGCTTGCATATGCAGATAAGATAGAAGAGATAAAAACTATTTGCTGGTGCGGAAGAAAAGCGACTATGGTTGCAAGAATCGTGGATGGAAAATTTATCAAGCAGGGCGAACAAATTGTTGTAGGTGGTAATGACATGTATATTTCCTTGTGTCGAAAACATTATAACGATGGTAGATTTAGTCCTCAATAGAAAAATTGCTTCAAAGTCTCAACCTATAATACTATTAACCAATTGTATCATAAAGTGGAGTAGTGCAAATGAGCATGCAGTACAATATATTAGAAAATAATCCATACGAGGAAGCTTTTCTATCGAAACAAAAAATTATGGAGTCGATTAAACCATCGCTCCTTTTGCATTCATGTTGTGGTCCATGTAGTAGCGCTGTAATTGAAAGATTGACTACTACATATAATATAACTGTTTTTTTTTATAACCCTAACATTACTGACGAAGAAGAATATTCTCGCCGATTAGATAGTCAAAAACTACTTGTAAATTCCTTTAATCAAGCACAGAATAATGAAAAAATATGCATGATAGAAGGCACATATGAACCAAAAGAATTTTTGGACTGGGTATATAAATACAAGAATGAAAAAGAAGGTGGAAGAAGATGTGAAGAATGTTTCATTTTGCGTTTGTCACAAACAGCATTAACAGCAAAGGAAATAGGATTTGATTTTTTTGCAACTACTTTGACTGTAAGTCCACATAAGAACTATGAAAAAATATCACAGATAGGTAATATGATTGCTTTTCAAAACAAGTTGGAGTTTTTGGATATGAATTTTAAAAAGAATGATGGATATAGACGTAGCATAGAGTTGGCAAAAAAATATAATTTATATAGACAACAGTATTGCGGATGTGAATATTCATTTCGTCCAACTAATTCCACATCCAAACAGTAAAATTTCATCGCAGCAAGGTGCAGCGTATATAGTTATACAAAACATAATAACCATAAAGAAAGAGAGAAACGAGAATGCCATCACTTATTATACCTAAAGGATATGAACCTACGATTGATTTAATCGAAAGCCAGAGGGCTATAAAGAAAATTAAGGATTATTTTCAGCAGGAAATTGCTTATGGGCTAAAATTGAGACGCGTTTCAGCACCTCTTTTCGTTACTCCCGAAAGCGGTCTAAATGATAACTTGAATGGAATTGAAAGAAGAGTTTCTTTTACAGTCAAAGATATGGATGAACAAAATGTTGAAGTAGTTCAGTCTTTAGCCAAGTGGAAAAGGATGGCTTTAGGAAGATATGGAATTCAATCTGGATTTGGCATTTATACTGATATGAATGCTATTAGACGAGATGAAGAGTTAGACAATATTCACTCCATTTACGTAGATCAATGGGACTGGGAAAAGGTAATTAATAAGGATGACCGTAATGTAGAGTATCTACGAAAGACAGTAGTTACAATATATAATTGCCTCAAAAATTTAGGTGATTATGTGAATAGATTGTATCGTGAAGTTAAAGTAGATTTGCCTAACGAAATATTTTTTATTACGAGTCAAGAACTTGAAGACTTATATCCCAATAAGACGCCTAAAGAGCGAGAAAATATCATCACTAAGAAGCATAGAGCAGTATTTATCGAAAAAATAGGTGCGGTATTACAATCAGGTGAAAGGCATGACGGAAGAGCTCCTGACTACGATGATTGGGAACTTAACGGAGATATTTTGTTGTGGAATGATATACTGGATAGTGCATTCGAGATTTCTTCTATGGGGATTCGAGTCGATGAGAATTCTATGGACAGACAACTAAGTATTTCAAAATGTGATGATAGACGTGAACAGGATTTCCACAAAGCTATATTAAATAAAGAACTTCCATACACTATTGGCGGTGGAATCGGCCAAAGTAGGTTATGCATGTATTTTTTGCAAAAAGCACATATAGGAGAAGTTCAAGCTTCAATATGGCCGAAAGAGATGATTGAGGAGTGTATAAGTCACGGAATTGCCTTACTATGATACAAAAAAATATTGTACAAGTTATTGTTGAAAATAAAAGTAAACATACCGATGCTCTATATACATACGGAGCCGATCAAGTTCTTGCTATAGGGCAAAAAGTAAGAGTTCCTTTTTCGCGTGGAAATAAGATCATAGACGGGTTTGTCGTTAAACATATTGATGAAATCAAATTTCCAATTGAAAAACTAAAGGATATCGAGCAAATTACACCTGATATTTGTCTAAATGAAGAGATGGTAGATACATCCATCTGGATGAAACGAAGATTTGGCACAAAATATTGGGATTCAATTAGTTGCTTTGCCCCTACAGGAAAAGCAACTGCGGAACACAAGAAAAAAGAACCATATAAAGATATCCAGCTAAGTGATGAGATCCCCAAGGAATTAACAGACGAGCAAAAGAATGCATTGCAGATTATAAACGGCGACATTGATATTAACATGCAATCTAACTTTTTAATCCATGGGGTGACTGGAAGTGGAAAGACAGAGCTGTATATTCAAGTCATAAATAAAATTATATGCGAGGGAAAAAGCGCGATAGTCCTTGTCCCCGAAATAGCATTGACTAAACAAGTAATTGAGAGATTTGTCAATAAATTTGGAAAGAATCAAATCGCTGTTCTGCACAGCAAGCTGACTAAAAGAGAGCGCTACGATGAATGGATGCGAATTAGAAACAAGGAAGCAAGAATTGTAATCGGAGCACGGATGGCAGTATTTGCGCCAGTTGAAAACATTGGAGCTATAATACTGGATGAAGAACACGAACAGACGTACAAATCAGACAGCGTGCCAAAGTATGAGACTGTAGACATAGCCCACAAAAGAGTTTCGTATTATGGAGGAGTTCTAGTTTTGGGGAGTGCCACTCCTTCTGTCGCCTCATATCAAAGAGCAAAAGATGGAATTTATACTCTCATTGAGATGAAAGAAAGATATAACAAAACTCCGATGCCTGATGTTCAGATAGTCGATATGCGTGAAGAAATGAGAAATGGAAATTTGGGATATTTCAGTAACGATTTGTATTCCGGCATCAAGGAAAATCTTAAAAGTGGAAAACAAGTAATTCTATTTTTAAATAGAAGAGGATTTTCAACAATAGTCGAATGTAATACTTGTGGTACAGTTAGAAAGTGTCCTGACTGTGATATCCCATTAATTTATCATAAAAAAAAGAACTCTCTTCAATGCAGATATTGCGGTAGATCTTTTCCAGAAAAATCCACATGTGTGGAGTGTAAAGGAGAAAAATTTTCATATTTGGGAGCAGGGACTCAAAAAATTGAGGATGAGATTGAACGAATATTTCCAGATGCAAAAGTAGCTAGATTAGATATCGACACAGCAAAGAATAGACGAGAAATAGAGAAAATACTTACTGACTTTGATGCTGGGAATGTTGATATTCTAGTAGGTACGCAATTGGTTTCAAAAGGATTGGACTTTAAAAATGTAGGAATCGTTGGCGTGATTATGGCAGATACCTCTTTGAACATTCCTGATTATAGATCTTCAGAGAAAACATTTCAGCTTATTACACAAG
Organism: uncultured Oscillospiraceae bacterium; assembly: GCA_964370025.1. Lineage (GTDB taxonomy): Bacteria > Bacillota > Clostridia > Peptostreptococcales > Anaerovoracaceae > CAYJGJ01. The sequence continues at coordinate 8,999 of CAYJGJ010000007.1, read as the reverse complement.
TATCAGGCAGATCGGGGCGTGGAGATGAAAAGGGGAGTGTTATAGTACAAACTAATTCCCCTACGAATTATGCGATCACAACTGCAGCAAATCATGATTACGAAGCGTTTTTTGACAAAGAGATTGCGTTTAGAGAAATGATGGATTACCCACCATTTACTGATATGATAGTCCCTTTATTTACAAGCAGTAATGAAGATATTGCAAAAAATGTTGCAATTCAATGCAAGAATTCTTTATTGAATATGGATTCTAGTTTTTCAAGTGCACATATGTTAGAACCGAGATTTACCGAGAGTTTTATATCTAAAAAAGACTTCCGATACCATATGATTATCAAAAGTCCAAAAGAATTGCGTACTAAGTATGTTTATTATTTATCGGAAATAAGTAAGCAACTATTAGAAAAGAAAATCCCGTGCGATTTGACGATAGACGTAAATCCATTTTCAGTTTACTAGACAGAATACAATTTTTAAATCATGTAAGGGAGGGGCAGATGGCAAAGAGAATAATCGCAACCCAAGGTAATGATATTCTTAGAAAAAAAACTAAGAAAGTTACAGAAATTAATGATAGAATCAAAGAGACTCTAAACGATATGTATGAGACGATGCTCGGAGAAAATGGTGTCGGAATAGCCGCGCCTCAAGTCGGTGTTCTGAGACAGATGTTTATCGCAAGACCTTCAGAAGAAGAACTATATTATATGATTAATCCACAAATCATTGAAACTAAAGGCACACAAAATAGCGTAGAGGGATGCCTAAGCGTGCCGGGATTAGTTGGTGACGTTGAAAGACCTCAGTACGTTAAGATGAAAGCTTTAGACCTCGATGGCAATGAAAAAATATACGAGTTTTCTGATTTTGCTGCGATAGTCGTCTCACATGAATACGATCATTTATTAGGTATCTTATACGTTGACAAGGCCAAGAATCTTAGAAATGTTGAAGAGGAACAAGGATAAGAAATATGAAAATTGTGTTTATGGGAACACCACAGTTTGCTGTACCAACATTGCAGGCTATAAGCGACGCGAATCACGAGATAGGCTATGTTGTAACTCAACCTGACAGAAAACGAAATAGGGGTGGTAAAGTTACTTATTCTGAAATAAAGCAAAAAGCAATAGAATTGGAATTAGAAGTATTGCAACCTGAAAAGATAAGGACTGATCATCACACTATAGATATAATTAAAAAATATGCTCCAGATATAATAGTTGTTGTTGCATATGGACAAATCTTGACAGAGGAAATACTAAATATTCCTCTGTATGGATGTGTTAATGTACATGCTTCTTTACTTCCACGATGGCGTGGCGCTTCTCCGATTCATCATGCAATATTATCTGGAGATGATAAAACAGGTGTGACGATAATGAAGATGGATGTGGGGCTTGACACAGGCGACATGTTGACAAAAATAGAATGTGAGATTGGAAGTAAATCTTATGATATGCTACACGATGAATTGTCAATGTCTGGGGCTAAGCTACTAATAGAAACATTATCATTGATAGAAAAAAATGCGACTGAGCCACAAAAACAAGATGAAGAACATGTAACATATGCCAATTTAATAAGAAAAGAAGACGGTAAAATTGACTTTGATAGTGCACCTGAGGAAACAGAAAGACAAGTTAGAGCTTTACACAAATGGCCGGGAGTATTTTGTCAATATGGGGAAGAAACTATGAAACTGTGCAAAGTTTCTCCTAAAACAAATTCCGAAAGAAATGATACGTCTAATGGAACAATTATTAAGGTTGGCAATTCTTCATTCGATATTATCTGTGGAGGAAGAATACTTGAAGTGTTTGAACTTCAGATGCCAGGAAAAAGAAGAATGAGCGTAAACGATTACTTAAAAGGCAATGAAATAAAGGAAAATACTATATTAAAATAGTTTTTCTTAAAAAGCATATTGATAATTGTAATTAAAATCATTTTAAGTGCTGAGCTCAATTATGTGTTTGATACAGGAGGCAATCATGATAGACAAAGAACGATTACCACGGCATGTGGCTGTAATTATGGATGGGAATGGCAGATGGGCTAAACGAAAACTCCTTCCAAAAGTTGCTGGACATAATGAAGGTTCGCAAGTCTTGAATAAAATTGTAAGAAAGTCTGCAGAAATTGGAATTGAACATCTTACCGCTTATGCGTTCAGTACAGAAAATTGGAAACGAAGTGAAGAAGAAATAAAAGGGATTTTTTCTCTTCTTTCCAAATTTATTGATTCTGAACTGGAAGAACTTAAGACTAATGGTATTAAACTTGCAATACTAGGTGATATTAGTAAGATTCCGAATAATGTAGAAGCTAAAGTTAGAATGGCACTTAGCGAAACTGAAAATAACAAAAGAATGCAAGTAAACATAGCGTTAAACTATGGTAGTCGTGCAGAGATAGTAAGAGCAGTAGAGAGAATTATAGTAGATAAAGAGTTGGGACTTTTGAACAACGTTGAAATATCAGAGAATTTGATCTCCCGATATTTATATACTGGCCTAGAAAACAACTATATTCCTGATCCAGATTTGATAATTCGTTCTAGTGGAGAAAAGAGGCTATCCAATTTCTTATTATGGCAAAGTGCGTACAGTGAGCTTGTCTTTACAGATACACTTTGGCCTGATTTTACACAAGAAGAATATGTGACGATATTGAAAAATTACTCTACTCGTGAAAGACGATACGGTGGAAGATAATTATGTGTGTAGTAAATGTAAAAGTAGATTAGGTAAAAATCTACAGGAGGAAATAAATGAAAACTAGAATAGTGTCAGGATTTATAATGCTTCCACTTTTAGGAGTATTGTTTTTAGGTGGGTATTATTTGATTGCTTTTATCTTTGTAATAACATTGGCGGGAATTCATGAATTTTTCAAAGCTTTTAACAATAACAAAATATATCCGTCAGCACCTGTTGTGTTTGTTACTACAGTGCTACTTTACCTATTTTATCTTTTGTCGATGAATGATGTGATGTCTATATTAGCATGGATTTTCATTTCTACCGTAGCATCATGTATCTATATGTTTAATATAAATAAAAGAAAACTAGAAGATACTATGGCAATGATTATGGCTAATATGTATATAGTTTTCTTTGCATTCCATTTGGTATTAATTTCCCAACACTCTGATTTTTCGATTATGGTATGGATTGTCGTCTTAGCATCCTTTGGCTCTGATACGATGGCATATTTTGTCGGAGTGACTCTAGGCAAACATAAATTATGTCCGACGTTAAGTCCGAAGAAATCTATAGAAGGTGCTATTGGTGGAGTACTTGGAAGCCTCTTATTTTGTGGACTATTTGGATATTATATCGCGCCTCAATACACGGTGCATTGCTTCGTGCTTGGGATTTTGGGTGGAGGATTTGCTCAGTGTGGCGACCTGACCGCATCGGCAATAAAAAGAAAGCTTCAGATAAAAGATTTTGGAGCACTAATTCCAGGACATGGAGGAGTATTAGATAGAGTGGATAGTATTATATTTAACGCACCTCTTGTGTATTATTTTATGCTTTTTACGACGAGTTTTTAGCCTGTCATCAATGAAGAAGAGAGGATTTATTATTAATTCAAAAACATGAATTATAATAAGAGTAGTATATGAAAAAAATAGCAATACTTGGTTCTACAGGATCTATAGGGACGCAAGCCTTAGAAATAATCGACATGCATAAAGAAGAGTATGTGCTGGAAGCAATGACTTTTGGTGCAAATATTGATCTAGCCCGCGAACAAATTACAACATACACACCTAGGCGTGTGTGTTGTATGAAAGAAGAACATGCGATTTTACTTCAAAAAGAATTTGCATGCATAGAGTTTTGCTACGGCAAAGAAGGATTATCCGAAATAGCAAAGAGTGAATACGATATAATGTTAAATTCTCTTGTTGGAATGATTGGTCTGGTACCTACTGCTGAGGCAATAAAAAAGGGGAGGATTATCTCCTTGGCAAACAAAGAAACACTGGTAACCGGTGGAGAATATATTATGGATTTGCTCAAAAACAGTGATTCAAGACTTATACCTGTCGATAGTGAACACAGTGCAATTTTTCAATCACTAATGGGAAACGAACACAATAACGTGAGTAAAATTCTACTTACTGCTTCAGGTGGGCCGTTTAGAGGATATGAAAAAGAAAGATTGCATGAAGTAACTTTGGAGCAGGCACTGAAACACCCAAATTGGACTATGGGAAAAAAAATAACTATCGATTCCGCAACTATGATGAATAAAGGACTAGAAGTAATAGAGGCAAAATGGTTGTTTGATATTGCACCAAGCGATATAGAAGTGTTGATTCATAAAGAAAGTATCGTACATTCCATGGTGCAATTTGAAGACGCATCAATTATTGCACAGCTAGGAACCCCAGACATGAAAGTGCCTATTGGCTTCGCATTCTCTTATCCTAATAGAATTGAAACAGGCGCAAAGCCACTTAATTTTTTTGAAGAGGCGGATTCTCTTACATTCACAAAGCCTGATTTAAATACATTTGAATGTCTCAAAATGGCGTATGACGCTATAGAGAAAGGCGGAAGTTATCCGATAGTGCTTAATGCCGCGAATGAAGTCCTTGTCGATTTGTTTTTAAACAAGAAAATCTCGTTTATTGACATACAAAATAACATCAAAAATATCCTAGATATTCACAAACAAGTGATAAAATTGGATTTAGAAACAATTCTCAATATAGATGAAGAAACTAGAATAATTACAAGAAAGAGGTGTAAAATATGATGACGGCTATATATGCTATTATCTTATTCATGATATTAGTAATCCCGCATGAGTTAGGACATTTATTAGCTGCCAAATGGGCAGGAGTTAGAGTCAATGAGTTTGCAGTTGGAATGGGCCCTACTATACTTAACAAACAAAAGGGGGAAACAAAATATTCTATTAGACTTCTTCCACTAGGCGGTTTTTGTGCAATGGAAGGTGAAAATGGAGATTCTGAAGATGATAGATCTTTTATGAGAAAAAGCGCTCCGAAAAAAATAATAATATTATCAGCAGGCGTCATTACTAATATGATCCTCGCGGTAATAATACTGTCGGTTAGTGCCATGATATCAGGTGTTCCTACGTCGACAATCGGTGAAGTATCAGCGAATACTCCTGCTGCTGAGGTTGGACTTCAAAGTGGCGATGAAATTATAAGCATCAATGGGGAAGATATAAGTCAGTGGAGCGAAGTTTCTTCTGCAATAATGTTAGATATCGAAAATACGAACATTACTGTCCTTAGAGATGAAAACACACTATCATACACAACTACTCCTATCGAAAATGAGCAAGGCGGATATATTATAGGTGTAACTTCTCAACTTTCTCATAATCCTTTCAGTGCGGTGTATTATGGAACGGTAGAAACTGTCGAATTGTGCAAAGCGATATTTGCATCATTTGCCATGATATTTTCTGGTGAAGTAGGATCCGAGGATATTGCTGGACCAATTGGAATAATACAGCTTGCAGGGGATACCGCGGAACTTGGCCTTAGTTACTTTTTTTTCCTTGCGGCATTCATGAGCATCAACTTGGCAATTATTAACTTCTTACCATTCCCTGCTCTCGATGGTGGAAGAATTTTAATGGTTATTTTGCGAAAAGTAACCGGTACGGCAATAAGTGATAAGGTGGAGGGAATCGTTCATGCTACAGGAATGATTGTACTTTTATTATTAGTAGTTTTTGTGACATGGAATGACATAACAAGGTTGTTCTCGTGAAGAAGATAATTAAATGTGGGAATGTACACCTCGGCGGAACACATCCCATATCGATCCAGTCGATGACTAATGTAAATCCGCATGACTTTCAAAAACTTTCTAATCAAGTGAGGATGCTACAGGAGGCTGGATGTGAAATTATTCGTCTGGCTATTCCCGATATGGAAGCGGCAACCATTCTAAAAAAAATTAAGAAAGTTGCAAAAGTTCCCTTAGTAGCAGATATTCATTTCGACTATAGGTTGGCTATTGAATCAATTAAGTGTGGAGCAGATAAGATACGAATAAACCCAGGTAATATCGGTACTAGGGACAAAATTAAAAAAATAGTGGATTGCGCTAAGGTAAATGATATTCCTATTAGAGTAGGTGTGAATTCAGGTTCACTAGAAAAACATCTAATAGAAAAATATGGTGGTGTAACGGCAAAAGGTCTTGCACAGAGTGCAATCAACAATTTGAAAATAATTGAAGATATGGGTTACGACAATCTTGTAGTCTCTTTAAAATCATCTAATATTATAATGAACTACGATGCATATAAGTTAGTAGCCGATTCTACTCCGTACCCATTACATATAGGTGTAACAGAAGCAGGAACTCTCAAGACGGGACAATTGAAATCTGCTATTGGACTTGGGGCGTTGTTATTGAATAATATAGGAAACACTATGCGTGTCTCATTGACAGCGGATCCAGTCGAAGAAGTGAAATATGCCATTGAGATGCTTAAGATCTTAGGGTTAAGAGAAAATATGTTAGAAGTTATTTCTTGTCCTACATGTGGAAGAACTAAAATTGGACTGGAATCACTCGCAAACGATGTAGAGACAAAATTACATAGTTTAGAATTAAAGAGCCCTCTCAAAGTAGCCGTGATGGGATGTGTAGTAAATGGGCCGGGGGAGGCTAGAGAAGCTGACTATGGCATCGCAGGCGGAGATGGTAAAGCTGTAATTTTCAAAAAAGGTGAGACTGTTAAAACTGTACGTGAAGAGGAAGTGTTGGAAGAACTTTTAGATCTAATAAAGCGAGAATTATAGAGTTTCTTAATATGAGAGTGAATTATAAAATTATTATATGCATTTTCTTAAGCATAATTATATTTTCCTTGTTTAATAATAATCACGATTTTTATAGTACACCTATAATGAAAGTGATACAGATTGAAGAGGAAAGCGGAATTCAATTCATGCAAGGTGAATTGAAAAATACTGAACAAAAAGGACTAATCGTAGAAATTGTGAATTCTTATGAAGAATCTCTCGTTTACTCTGATAAGTACAGCGAAGGAAATTACTTGTTTTTATCACAAGACCTGATGCAAGTAGTCGGAGTAAAAAGGGATTATGCGCTTGTTTTTTTACTGTTAGTATTTATTAATATACTTATTGGAATTCTCGGTAAGAAGGGACTATTTACTTTTTTATGCCTACTGAGTAATACAATAATATTCATTTCATCATTATTTTTCTTGGATTCGGGCACAAATATTCTTCTTGTCTGTACGATTTCAGCAATAATCTTTGCAGTCATATTACTATTTTTTATTAGTGGAGTTTCTAAACAAACCTTAGTTTCTTTGTTATGTGCGATTGCTACGAGCACGCTTATTACGTTAATATCATATATTATTATCGTAATTACAGTAGATCTTGATTACGAATTTTTGGAATATATGCCAGATTCTTTTGGTGTGTACAATTCAAATTTACTATTTTTGTCTGAAATATTGATAGGTTCGCTAGGTGTTATTATAGATATATCTGTTACTATGACAGCTTGTGGCAAAGAACTAGTAGATAAGGATCCCAAAATCAATATAAAAGAAATGATAAAATCGCTCAGATATCTTGCTGATGATATCACAGGTACGATGATAAACGTTGTATTGTTTACCAATCTTGCAGGATTGCTTCCCATTTATGTTATTTCAGTACAAAACGATATTCATTTTTTTACGGTATTGAGATACGACGCTTTCTTTTTTCTCGCGAGATTCTTAGTTTCGAGCATAGCAATTGTACTTGCAATACCGGTTTCGCTCTATATATCTACATTTGTATATAAAAAAGCAATTAGAAACAAAATGCACAAAAATGCAAAAAGTGAGAAAGATGCATGATAGAAATATTGACAATAGTATTAGTAATAGTAGCTTTGCTAGTCGGTACAGATAGGACAGCAAAGGCGCTTTTTAGCACTGTTATCAATATGATCGTATTGATGATGGTGTTGGTCTCAGTCAGCTGTGGAATAAATGCCGTAATAATGACATCAGTAGGTTGCTTTGTAATTACGTTTATCTCGTTGCTTTATCAAAACGAAGTGAATGAGAAATCAGTGAGTGCGGCTATATCGGTGATTGTGGTAGTACTTATTCTGATTGGGGTAATTTATTTTGCGGTAAGATTCGCTAATATCCAGGGATTTCCTATCGGCGAATACAAGATTCGTGAAACTAATGGGTATGCTGCTGATATTGGCGTAAATATGATTTATGTTCAGATCTCAGTGATTTTGTTATACTTAATAGGTGCAGTAATAGATACATCAATTTCTATTACTTCTTCTACATATCAAGTATACTTAAACAATAAATCAATAAGCTTGTTTGAACTATATTCTTCTGGAATGAAAATGGGTAAAGATATTATTAACTCTACGATAAATACCCTGTATTTCATATTTTTGGGTGAATTCTTGGGTACAATAATAATATATATGCAGTTTTACAATTTTTCGATGTTAATCAATTCCAAAGAATTCGCGCAAGATATTATTGCCATAATAATATCTTGTATGGGGTGCGTATTAATCGTGCCAATATCTGCAATAGTTGTGAGTATACTATGTATACGTAAAGGTAAATTCGATAGTCAATAAAAAAAAGACGCTTTATTAAAAGAGCGTCTTTTACTTTAAAATAAGAAGTAACAAGTTGTAGAAAAATCTAATTATTCAGTGACTTCATCAGCAATTTTGTCGTACTCACTTAGAATCGCATCTTTGATTCTATTTCTTGTATCAGACTGCAATGGGTGAGCGATATCTCTGAAGTCGCCTTCTCCCATTTTTTTGCTAGGCATAGCGATAAATAATCCATTTTGCCCTTCGATGATTTTGATGTCGTGTACAACAAACTCGTCATCAAAAGTAATAGAAACAACTGCTTTCATTCTGCCATCATCATTGATTTTTCTAATTCTAACATCTGTGATTTTCA
>CAYJGJ010000006.1:0-64144 GCA_964370025.1 uncultured Oscillospiraceae bacterium | reverse complement strand
AAAACTGTGCAATCATGGCAGTTAACCAGGTAATGGATTACATCGAAAATGGCAACATCATTAACTCTGTTAATTATCCGAAAGTTAGCTTAGGAAAAAGAGAAAATGAAAATAGAATCTGCGTCTTTACTAAAGGAGTAGAAAACCCTGTCGAACTAATAAAAACTCAATTTGCAAATATCTCTATATCAAACATTGAAGGCGGAATATACGGAGATAATGGATACGTCCTTATTGCTACTTCTGACAGTATAACTGAAACACCTTCACACGAAAATATTTGCGGAGTGCGTATTATCAAAGATTAATTAGTTACTGTTTTCACCCCCTAAATCGCAAAACAATTAACTACCAAATGGCATTTTTACAAAATGGCTTGACAATATATCGATATAATAGTATATTTTCGAGCGTAAGGAAAAGACAGTTGAAATCATCATTACGTATGAATTCAATTTTGTTATTAGATCAATTAATAATTAGTTTAACAAACTTCCAACAAAACTAAATACAAACGTACTGTTTTGGGCAATTAGGTTAATCTCCTAAGCAGACTCTGCTACCGTAAAGCCGGAAAACCAAACAGTATGTTACGTTTATTACAGACAAGTATCATGTAATGCGTTTTTTTTATGCGCTATAGATATTGTCTATTGCGCATTTTTTTTTGCAATAATCCCAATTAATTATGTAGAGGTAGAAATGAAAAAAGGAATTACTAAATCAGCGTTAAATAATGACAACAAGTTGCTTTCAATTTTATTAGTAGTGATGCTCTTTATGTCAACAATTGTTCTATCAAGTTGTGATGAAACTACTTTGAACAATGCAGACAATAGTCACAAGATTGCAACTGCAAGTTCTGAAGCAATCGAATCAGTTATTAATGACGAGTTGTTGGGAAAAATAGAAATAAAAGCCGATATTAATAATAAACATACTAACGATGTCGATGAGGATAATTCAAGCACTGAAGGTTCCGACGGTGATTCTGCTGTAGCTAATAGCAATAGCGATTCAACAAGCGGCTCTAGTGGTGCAGCAGACACCGATGGATCCTCTGGCAATTCTAATGCTACACCTGCGCCACCTGTATCCAATGATATTACAGTCCGCGTTTCAGCAACTTGTAGAATAATAATTGACAACGCATCTACTTTACCGCCAGAACTTGTCAGAGCTGCTGGAACTGGATATTTGGTAGATACTTATGTTACTGTCCCCAAAGGCTCCTCCGTCTTAGATGCATCTAGAGCAGCTGGCGGATTTACCGCGAATTCTACGGGATATGTAACTTCGATTTACGGAGTTGCAGAAAAAGCCGCAGGAAATGCAGGACCACTGAGTGGATGGAGATATTCTGTTAATGGTGCTTATCCAAGTACCGGAGCTGCTAATTATGTTTTAAATGATGGAGATTCTGTTTCATGGGGATACACCTTAGATGGAGGGGCAGCATACTAATATGAAAGATACGTTTAGTGAATTTCACCCGATAATTAATTTATCGTATTTTCTAGCTGTAATCATTTCTACAATGTTGTTTTTTGACGTGTATTTTTTGCCTATTTCGTTTGTTGCGGCCTTTTCATATGCACTTTTTATAGGAGGGGGAAAATTTATCAAAATGTTTTTAATTTTTGTCCCACCTATAGTTTTACTTTCAACGGTTATTAACATGTACACTAACCAGGCAGGTGACACTGTATTATTTCAAATCGGATACAGAGTATTTACATGGGAAGCGATGACATATGGCCTTATGAATGCTTTGATGTTTACCACAATTATCATATGGTTTTACACATACAACGCTGTCGTTACTAGTGATAAATTTCTGTATGTGTTCGGAAAAATAATTCCAACTCTCGCACTCGTCTTTTCAATGGTTCTTAGGTTTGTTCCACTTTTTACAAAAAGAGCAAAACTTATAGCGACGGGACAAAAATGTATCGGAAAAGATATAGGAACAGGCACAAAAAAAGAAAAAACAAGGCATGGGATAAAAATTCTATCGATAATGGTTTCATGGTCTCTTGAAAATTCAATAGACACATCTGATTCTATGAAGGCGAGAGGATATGGACTAAAAGGACGAACTAGCTATAACAATTTTACATTCTCGAGTAGAGACCTTCAATACGGAATTATAGTCGGAACTGTAACGCTAATTACGTTTTGGGGAATTCCAAACATGGGAACATATACCTTTTACTACCCTTACATTGAAGTGATTTATGAAAGCCCCATTTGGTATTTAGTTTATACTTGCAGTGCAATATTATGTTTTTTACCGTTACTGATTAATTTAGGAGAATCTATTAGATGGAAATATTTAAAATCGAAAATTTAACATTTAATTATCCTAATAGAAAAACCTCCGCGCTAGCCAATGTTTCGATGGAAGTTGTTCGAGGTGATTTTTTAGTTTTGATGGGCAGGTCGGGATCAGGAAAAACCACATTGTTAAGATTATTTAAACCAGCTCTATCACCTAATGGCGAAAAAAGTGGGCGAATTTTATTTAAGCAAAGAAATAAAAGGGAGTTTTGTGAAGTAAGCAAATTAGATCCCAGAACCCAGGCGTCTGCAATAGGTTTTGTCCTTCAAAATCCTGACAATCAGATTGTAACCGATCGAGTTTGGCATGAATTGGCCTTTGGCCTTGAAAATTTGGGACTAGAAAAAGAAACAATTAGAGTTAGAGTTGCGGAAATGGCAAGTTTTTTTGGAATACAAGGATGGTTTGACAAGGACACCAAAGAATTATCAGGTGGACAAAAGCAAATATTAAATCTCGCTTCTGTCATGTTAATGAAACCAGATGTCTTAATATTAGATGAACCAACATCACAACTCGATCCAATCGCAGCTGCGGAATTCATACAGCTTATTAAGAAAATTAATAGGGAAATTGGTACGACTATAATTATTTCTGAACACCGCTTAGATGAATTACTTCCACTTGCAGATAAAGTGGTTGTTTTAGAAGAGGGAGAAATAATTGCAAATGACATACCTGACTTCGTGGGAGCGAGACTTTCGATGATGAAAAGTGACATGTTTGCTGCGATGCCTTCTCCAATGCAAGTCTTTGATAAAGTATATAGCGCAGGGTATGGCAAAGGATTCGATTGTCCCATAGATGTTAGAGCCGGCAGGCTTTGGCTAAACAGAATTTTGTCAGGAATAGAATTAAATAAAACAAGAATAGAAGAAAATGAAACCAACAGATCCGACATAAAAGCTATACAGCTGAAGGACGTTTGGTTTAGATATTCTAAAAACGGCAATGATATTGTTCGAGGATTAAACCTCACAATTAGGGAAGGTGAAATTTTTGCTATCGTAGGTGGAAATGGGACCGGCAAGACGACAAGCCTAAAAGTGATAGCTGGAATCGAAAAAGCATACAGAGGAACCACTCTAATATATGGAAAAAAAATAGAGAAATTTAAAGACAAAGAACTCCGAAATGGAATGCTTAGCATGATGCCTCAGGATCCTCAATCAATATTTGTTGAGGATATAGTACGTAACGACCTGATGGAAGTGCTAATAGGCAGAAACTTTACAGAAGAAGAAAAGCAACAAAAATTATTAGAAGTATCTCGACTTACACAAATTGAAAACTTATTGGATTCGCACCCCTACGATGTCAGCGGAGGAGAACAGCAAAGAATAGCACTTGCAAAAATATTGCTCCTCGATCCGAAAGTGATACTACTAGATGAGCCGACCAAGGGAATCGACAATTTTTTCAAAGGCATCCTGGGAGATATACTAATTGAACTCAAAAATAAAGGGAAAACAATACTTATAGTCTCACACGACATAGAGTTTTCAGGGCAATATGCGGATAGGTGTGCGATGTTTTTTGATGGAAAAATAAGCACAGAGGGAAGTTCAAAAAAATTCTTCTCTGGAAACAGTTTTTATACAACATCGGCAAACAAAATGTCATCAAGCACTTTTGAAAATGCTATCACATCAAGCGATGTGGCTGAACTTGTACTAGAAAATATAACTCAAAACAAACCTTCAGAAAGAATCCCTAATATTAGCAACAAATGTAGCGGTGACGACACAAGTGCGCACTTAACCGAAAGTGCACGAATCGAGAATTCGTCGCGCATATCCGAAAAAGAGACAGTATCAGATAAGAAAAACTCATTAAATAGCGTACAAAAAAATAAAATATTATCCTCTATAGTTGTATTATCGATAGCGGCGACTCTGATAGCAACATTATCAATGGGTACGGACACTAATTTTCTCTTAGTTAGCATTATGATGATATTGCTTGCCATGACGCCATTCTTTTTTGCATTTGAGATGAAAAGACCTACTGCCAGAGAACTTGTGCTAATATCAGTTATCATCGCCCTTGGAGTAGCGGGTCGAGCCGCGTTCTTTTTAGTCCCGCAAGTCAAACCAATATTGGCAGTCGTGGTAGCCGGCAGTTTGTGCATGGGACCAAATTACGGATTTGTTATAGGTGCTATGTCCGCATTTGTTTCAAACTTCCTATTTGGACAAGGACCATGGACGCCATGGCAAATGCTTGGTATGGGAATGATTGGATTACTGGCAGGGTTGCTGGGGAAAACAAAAACAAAAAACATATGGACTATTTCGATTTTTGGAGGAATTTCTACCTTCTTAGTTTACGGCATATTCGTAGATTTTTGGACTATTGCAGCGCTGGATACAATTACTTGGGAAACGATACTTGTAGTATACATGGCCGCTATACCGTTTAACTTAGTATTTGCCATTTCTACATCTATTTTCCTGCTTATGTTTGGGCAGCCAATGATAAATAAAATTAACAGATTAAAATTAAAGTATGGATTCGAAATGAATCGATAAAGAGGATTAAAGGAGAAAACTATGTTAAAGAAAAAGATTTTATCACTATTGCTAATATTCAGCATGGTCCTTGCAACGTTACCTGCTACCAGTATCATAGCCACCGCATCTGGAAACGGAGAAATTACAGTGAATGTAACGGTAATAAACAAGGGAACCATTGCGAATGGGAAAAACAGTAATCTAATGATGAATATACCTATGACGATTCCCGAAGGCTCATCAGTAATAGATGCCGTAAAAGCTGCTCACGAACAATTTCATCCTGATGGAGCATCAGCATATGATGTAGCGGGTATATCTTTTAATAAATTCTGGGGCATCGTTACATATAATTGTGGCTACGCTCTAAATGGAGTCTTTTCTTCTGATCCTGAAAACGACACTGTTTCAAATGGTGATTATCTTGATCTTTTGCTATATGCTGATTGGAGCACTGATGTTTATGCAGATTTTGACACTCGCACATATGAAGTAGCAGGCGGTGAACCTGTAAACATTAAGCTATCACTAACAGATGTATTTGGAACTCCAAAAAGTTCAAGTGAAGCAAAATTAATATATAGTAACGATGGAGCACTTCCTAGCATAGATAGTGGAAAGACTACTAATCAAGCAGGCTCCGCTACTTTGCACTTCCCATCAGCAGGAACATATAACATTATGGCGACTATCGATGGAACTGTTGTTAACTCAAGTATTGCAACAGTCGTTGTTACTAGTGACGAAGCAAATCCACAATCCGTGATTGCTTCGGATATGGATGCTCTTACATTCGACGATATCAAAGATGGAAATACAAGTAGCAACTCTGTAACAAGCAACATGAAATTACCTACTATTGGTGAGAGCGGAAAGACTAACATTACATGGTCAAGCAGCCACACTAATATTATTTCTAACACAGGTATTGTAAATAGACCTCCAAACACAGGAACAGACGAAACTGTGCGATTGACAGCAACATTTGCATATGCGGGAACTACTTCAAGCAAGTATCTTGATGTGACGGTCCCCAAATTTGACAAAAGCAATGCCGAAGTTATCCAAGAGGTAATCAACGCACTTAATAGCAATACTCAACTAAAAGACGGATATACAGCAACAGAATGGGCCGGGGAAAATGCTGTAGACACCAACATTATTACGAAAATAGAAGAACTTATAAAATCAGAGAATGGATCAGTTACAGTAAATGATACAGTAACGCTAGAGGCTAGCCAAACCGCAATTACAGCAGATGGGACTATTACGTATGGTAGTACGGAAGTATCCGGAAATGTAACATTCACTTTGTCCTTCGGTGGCACAGAAAAAACGTACACACTTAAGGTAATTATTCCAGAGAAAACTCCGTCAAAGCAAGATGCTTATAACGCTGATTGGCTTACTTTCGATGATATCAAGGGCGAAAATACCGATATTAATAATATCACTGCAAATCTGCTACTTCCCAGAGAAGATCCAGAAGACTTTTATACAGCGATAACTTGGAGTGCAAACACGGGTGCTCCTGATTATTTGCCTACGGATGCAATTTCAATAGATACTTCTTCATCGTATGGTCCTTATGTTGCAACTATAATAAGACCAGGGCTAGGTGAGCCTGATGCGGTAGTTTCTTTAAATGCAAGTATAGAAGGCGGACTTTACTGGGATTTTGGAATGGCGCCTCCGGGACCTACTCCACAATTCCCTGGGTGGAAAGGATTCACAATCACAATTCCCGCAGTTACTCAAGCTGAAGTAGATGCCGCTCAACTCATAGTTGACGAAGCAATAAAACTATATACTTTAGATAATATAACAGTACGAGGAACTACGGATAAGGCCGACTTAAACGACCTAGATTACCATATTAATAATATCCCATTAAACTGGACGTATGTTGATGATCTAGCAGACTTTAAAGAATCATACAGGGATATACAGGTGGAGTGGACGACTACTAACCCCGGATTCAAAGACGGGAAAATAAGCAGTGGTGCAGAAGTCATTAGAACAGCTTCAGACCAAATTGGGAAGATAAAGTTAACGCTCAGCTATAATGGTGCTACAGCAGTAAAAGAATGGGATACCACCATTAATGCTTGGACCGATGCTGATACTGCGGCTGAAAATGATATTCTTACGAATGTAAAGAATTCACTGGATTTTGATGTTATCAAGGATATGAATACTAGTAGTACCGCGGTAACAAGTGATTTAGAATTAATAGAGGGCGCTACCGTAGCAGCTGATGGTTCCATTGTCTTCGATACATCAACGGTATATCATGAAAAAGGTGCTAATATTTCATGGACTAGTAGCAATGAAAAAATTGTGAAGGAATCTTGGACCGAATTGAAGATAACGCAACCGGTATACGATACAAAAGTTACACTAACTGCTACACTAACTAGCCCGATGTATAGTACGATGATAGGAGTTACTTCTCCTACTAAAGACATTACGATTACCGTTGCAGGTAAATATGGAGAAAAAATTGCCCCTGCTGATATAATTTCTCCGATCACAAATAGCGCGCTTGGCTATGTTGATGCGAACAACGAAAACAAAACTTGGCTAATTGCTGACTTAATCGCAGTGGGACATACCTTTACTACTGATGAAAAAGACGAACTAGCGGAAGAATTAATAAAAGAAGTAAAATCTATTGAAGATATAGGCGTGCTTGCAAAATATACTGTTGCATTAAGTGCATTAGGATATGATGCATCTAATATCACTTACGCAGATGGAACTACCTTGAATATACCTGCAAAGCTAATTGCAGGTAGTAGCAAAGATACTCTTTATTTTACACTTCCATATGTGCTAATTGCTTTACAGCAAAATGATAACTATGCTACAGATGCACAAATTGACGATATAAAGGAATGGATCATAGATCAGAAAGCTGGTTGGATGAGCACATCGTTTGGAACAGACTCTATGACTCCTGTAATATTAGCACTTTCCCCATATTATAATGAAGCTAGTGTTAAAACGCTTTTAGACGATGCCGTAGTAGAATTAAAAAAATTCCAACAAGAAAGAGGAGCATTGTATGCTACTGGGTCTGAGACATATGGAGCTTCATCGACAGGGTTAGGAATTGCAGCCTTAGTTTCACTAGGAATTGATCCGGCAACTGTTACAAATGCAACTAGCGGAGCCAGTCTAGTAGACGGACTAACAAGCTATTATGATGCTACTAGTGGCAAATTTGCTCCAACTGTCAATTCTTTTTCTACAGATCAAGGATTCAGAGGACTAATCGCTGCGACTAATTACTCTGCAAGTGGATATAACATATACGACTTCTCCGCAGTAGCAAAGGAATCTTACAAAGAAGATATTAATATTACTTTTGTTACCAATGGAGGGAACTCAATTAGCACCCAAACAATCGCAAATGGAGCGAAAGCCACTGAACCTATGGAGCCAACGAAGGCAAATTACATATTTGATGGTTGGTATGAAAACAGTAATTTTACAGGAACAGCTTTTGATTTCGCAAATCAATCCGTAGTTGAAAATACTACATTATATGCAAAATGGCTAACTGTAGCCAACGTTCTTGAAGGAGAACAAAATAAAATTGAGAATCTAGATTCAGGGGATCCAGCTAATAAGACAACCATCAACACTGCCGCGAAAGATGCAGTTGAAGCTGTCAAGAATTCAGGAAAAGAAGCAGTGCGAAACGATTCTGTCGCTTTAGATTACCTTGCATCTATCGAAAAGAAATTCTTAGAAGCTAACGGCATAACGGTAGAACAGAAACTTCCTGTAATTAACTCAGATGTAGCAGACGATGACCGAATTCCAGAAAAACCTGTAGAAGTTATAGGGTTAGGGTTGTCAGCGTTAGCCTTAGATGGTTCTTTTACAGAAATTCAATCTATCAGAGTGGATGTTACGCAATCGGCATCGTCAGGAAACATAATAGTACTCGATATAGTGCCTATAGCAGTTGATACAAGTGGTCGAGAAACACCTATTTCAAATGATCAGCTTATCTCGCCTGTAACTCTCAAGATATACTTAAATGATGGATTCGAAGCCAATAAAGCATCAGTACTCCATAAATTTACAGGAGGAGGACAAGAAACCCTCGAAACCCCCGTGATGACAGATGCAGATGGTAATAAGTATATTGAGATTACTGTAACGCAATTTTCTGAATTTGAAATAAGCGCGATTGCAGCTAGCATTAATGCACCTTTTACAGGTGATACCTCTAGCTTGATGTTCCCATCGATTATTATGATAATTTCACTTGCGGGAATTGCCCTTATTATTTATAGAAGAAAAAGCTTCAAGTAAACGATTGTAATCGGTGCGACAAATTAGATTTTTTAGCGAAGTAGTATCTTACTGCTTCGCTATTTTTATGCCATTTTCACGTAACAGCCTTATTGGAGCGGAATTATAGTCCGCTCTTTTTGTTTCTATGCGTTTTTTATACCGATAATAGATTCGTTAAGGCAATAATTATACTCAGATTGCTTGAATAAATCGCTTATATATGATATCATTTAGAAGTTAATGTATAAGTATATTTTAAATAAGAAAGTTGAATATAATGAGCCCAAAAAAGA
Organism: uncultured Oscillospiraceae bacterium; assembly: GCA_964370025.1. Taxonomy (GTDB): domain Bacteria; phylum Bacillota; class Clostridia; order Peptostreptococcales; family Anaerovoracaceae; genus CAYJGJ01. The sequence goes on along the minus strand of CAYJGJ010000006.1, from coordinate 54,686 downwards.
ACGAAAATGACTTGCAAAAATACGATGCAGAACAGATTCAGGTGTTGGAAGGATTAGAAGCCGTCCGCAAACGTCCTGGCATGTATATAGGGACAACCGGACCTAGAGGTCTTCATCATTTAGTTTATGAAATTGTAGACAATAGTATAGACGAAGCCCTTGCAGGATACTGCAAGAACATCAGTGTAACGATTCAAAAAGATGATTCCATATGCGTAATCGACGACGGAAGAGGCATGCCGGTAGACATTCATCCCAAGCTTAAAATCCCGGCGGTTGAAGTAATCCATACCGTGCTTCATGCTGGTGGAAAATTTGGTGGCGGCGGATATAAAGTGTCCGGAGGACTCCATGGAGTAGGGGCGTCTGTAGTAAATGCACTTTCTACCAAAATGCAAGTCGAAATAAATAGAAATGGCAAGACCTATAAGCAGGAATATGCTCGCGGAAAAGTTATGACTAAGCTCACAGAAGTCGGGTCTGCTACTACAACCGGTTCTAAAAGCACTTTTTGGCCAGATCCGGATATTTTCGATGAAACCGAATTCGATTATTCCACTCTGGAACATAGACTAAGAGAGATGGCCTTTTTAAATAAGGGTATAAAAATAACTTTAACCGACGAACGTGACAAAAAACCCCGAAAAGACGTCTTTCACTATGAGGGAGGAATCCAAGAATTCGTAAAGCATCTTAACAAAAATAAGGAAATCCTTCATAAAACTATTGTTTACTTTTCGGTTGCAAAAAAGGAAATGGAAGCAGAAGTTGCCCTCCAATATACTGACAGATACAATGAATTATCACTTTCTTATGCAAACAATATCAACACCTCCGAAGGAGGAACGCATATGGTTGGCTTTAGAGCCGCTTTGACTAAAGTCATGAACGAATATGCAAAAAAGAATCGCTACATAAAAGAAAATGATGATTCACTTACAGGAGAAGATGTTCGTGAAGGAATTACGGCAATCATTTCCGTTAAGCTCCAAGAACCTCAATTTGAAGGTCAAACTAAAACAAAACTTGGCAACAGCGAAATGAGAGGTTTTGTAGAATCCGCAATGAGTGAAAATCTGATGGCTTTCCTCGAAGAAAACCCTCAACAAGCAAAGATTATAATAGACAAGTGCCTAAGGGCTGCGCGTGCAAGAGAAGCCGCCCGTAAGGCAAGAGAATTAACTCGCAGAAAGAATGTCTTAGATAGTGTCGGTGCACTCCCAGGAAAACTTGCCGACTGCTCAGAAACTGATCCGAAACTTTCCGAAATTTTCCTCGTGGAAGGAGACTCCGCGGGAGGAAGCGCGAAACAAGGACGTGACAGAAAGAGACAAGCAATTTTGCCGTTGCGTGGTAAAATTTTAAACGTCGAAAAAGCAAGACTGGACAAAATATTGAACTCTGAAGAGATAAAGAATATGATTACTGCATTCGGCTGTGGTGTTGGTACTGATTTTGATATTTCAAAACTCAGATACCACAAGATAGTCATCATGACCGATGCCGACGTAGACGGTGCGCATATAAGAACATTACTCTTAACCTTTTTATATCGATACATGTCTCCACTCATTGAGGGAGGGTACGTGTATGCTGCGCAACCACCGCTGTTCAAAACAAAAGTAGGAAAAAAAGAACATTACACATATTCTGAAAAAGAACAAGAAAAACTCATGAAGTCATTAGAAAGCACTTCTACTAAACCATCTATCCAAAGATACAAAGGGTTAGGAGAAATGGACTACACTCAACTTTGGGAAACAACCATGGACTTCAAAACCCGAACTCTTATCCAAGTGACATTGGATGATGCAACCGCAGCAGATGAAATATTTACGTGCTTGATGGGAGACAAGGTTCCTCCTCGCAAGCAGTTCATAGAAGAAAATGCGGAATACGCAAAAATTGATATTTAGACGCAATTACGGCTAGCAACAATACTGACACCAAAAGAGACATATCACACGCCAAAATTAATATTTAATTGCAAAACACTTGTATAAGGAAGGAGAGTATGAAGATCTCATTACTGAGTGTCATACGAACTACAAATGCCAAAGAATGATAACAATAAAGATCAGGGGGCGGCTTCACAAATCGAACTCTTGGAAGACACAAAAATGATTCAACATGAGATCCATGATGAAATGAAAAAATCCTACATAGATTATGCTATGAGTGTAATCGTAGGAAGAGCACTTCCAGATGTCCGTGATGGACTTAAACCTGTCCATAGACGTATCCTCTATGGAATGAGCGAGCTTGGGATAACTCCCGACAAACCTCATAAGAAATCTGCGCGTATAGTCGGAGAAGTAATGGGTAAATATCACCCTCACGGAGATAGCTCAATTTACGATGCCATGGTACGTATGGCTCAAGATTTCTCTACGAGATATATGTTGGTAGATGGCCATGGAAATTTCGGCTCGGTTGACGGCGACGGAGCTGCAGCAATGCGTTATACGGAAGCACGTATGACACCTTTCGCCCTACAAATTTTGAGAGACATAGACAAAGAAACTGTTAATTTCGTGCCTAACTTCGATGAAGAAGAACAAGAACCAGAAGTATTGCCTAGTAGAATCCCAAACTTACTTGTTAACGGGTCTAATGGTATTGCAGTCGGAATGTCTACATCCATCCCTCCTCACAATTTAGGCGAGGTTATAGACGCAACTATTAAATTGATAGACGACAAAGATGCTACAGTTGAAGATTTGATAAAAATAGTCAAAGGACCTGACTTCCCTACAGGAGCAACCATATTAGGCAAAAACAGTGCTAAAGAAGCATATCGTAAGGGAACTGGCAAAGTCATCGTAAGATCTAACTGTGTAATTGAAGAGGGAGCAAAAGGCAAAACTCAAATCGTCGTAACTGAAATCCCTTATCAAGTCAACAAAGCAAGGCTTATTGAAAAGATCGCCGACCTAGTAAAAGAAAAGAAAATTGACGGAATATCTGCGATTCGTGATGAATCCAATAGAGATGGTATGAGAATAGTCATAGAGCTAAAAAAGGATGCAACTCCGCAAATTACGCTCAACAGGCTTTATAAGCACACCCAATTGCAGGATAGTTACAGCATGATCATGCTTGCTTTAGTCAACGGCAGACCTAAAGTTCTAACTTTATATGAAATATTGACAGAGTACATCAAACATCAAAAAGAAGTCGTCACTCGTAGAACGCAATACGACTTGCGAAAAGCAGAAGCAAGAGCTCACATATTAGAGGGATATAAAATAGCTCTTGACAACATAGACGAAGTAATAAAGCTAATTCGTTCTCGATACGACGATGCAAAAGAAAAGTTGCAAGAAGCTTTCGGGCTCTCCGAAATACAAGCTCAAGCAATCTTAGATATGACACTTAGACGATTGCAAGGCCTTGAAAGAGAAAAGATTGAAAATGAATATGCGCAGCTTCTTGAAAGAATCGCATATTACAAAGGAATACTCGCAGATGAAAACTTGCTCATGGGAGTAATCAAAGACGAACTTACTGAAATACGCACAAAATATGCGGACAAAAGAAGAACAAAAATTGTTTCCGACGACTCCGAAATAGATGAAGAAGACTTGATTGACGAACAAAAAGTTTGTGTAACCCTCACCCATATGGGATATATAAAGAGAGTCTCAGCGGACACTTATAAAACACAAAGACGTGGTGGAAGAGGCATTACAGGACTCACTACAAGAGAAAATGATTTTGTAAAAGACTTGATCATGACATCGACTCATGATTATCTCATGTTCTTTACTAATACAGGCAAAGCGTATAAAATCAAAGCCTATGAAATCCCAGAAGCGACTCGTACGGCTCGCGGAACCCCTCTCATAAACTTCCTCAGTCTTTCACAAAGAGAGCGAATTACAGCGGTAATTCCTGTGGACAAATTTGAAGAAGACAAATACCTCATCGCTGTAACTAAAAATGGAACGATTAAAAAGACTCCTCTATCTCAGCTAGACACAAACAGGAAAGCAGGACTAGTAGTGATCAGCTTAGTGGATGGTGATGAATTAATTGGAATCAGGCAGACTACAGGCGACAATAACGTAATCCTTGTGACAAAAAATGGGCAAAGCATATCTTTCTCAGAACAAGATGTCAGAAGTATGGGCAGAAATGCTATTGGAGTTAGGGGAATAACTCTAGACAAGGAAGATGAAGTGGTCGCGATGGAACTCACCGAGCATAATCAGGAGTTACTAGTCATTACTAAAAATGGATATGGAAAAAGAACTACCGCTAAAGATTATAGACTACAGTCAAGAGGCGGAAAGGGAATATCCACGTACGACAAGAAAAAAATTGACAAAACCGGCATACTCGTCGGCGCTATGGTCGTAAATGAGGATGATGAATTTATGATCATTAACTCCGATGGAATTATCATTAGAATTCGCGCTGGTGAAGTTTCCAAAATGGGACGAAGCACACAGGGTGTTAAGATAATGAAAGTTGGAGAAGAAACCGATATAGTCGCAATAGCTCGAGTAATTAAAGAAGATGATATAGATACTATCAGCGCTAGTTCACCTGACAGCGCTGAAACTATGGAGCCGGAAGAAGAACACGAGCAAGACTCGTTAATATAGCCGTGATTGATCAATCTCACAGTTAATACTATATTGCATAATTAAATATAACTGTCTGAGTACATCTGAAATCTCTTTGTGCTCAGACAGATTCGTTAATACAACACTATATTTCAATGGAAGGAATTAGATGAAAAGAGTATTCTCTGGCGTGCAGCCTACAGGAAATATACATTTGGGAAACTATCTGGGTGCTCTAAAGCAATTTGTAGAATTACAAGATGACTACGAGTGTCTTTATTGCATTGTGGATTTGCATGCGATTACTTTGCCGCAAGATAAAGAAGTCCTACAACAAAATATTCTTAATATCGCAGCACTCTACTTAGCTGTAGGTATTGATCCTACTAAATCTACTATTTTTGTTCAATCAGATGTTCCAGGCCACTCAGAGTTAGCGTGGATTCTTACTTGCAATTCATATACAGGAGAGCTATCTCGAATGACCCAGTTCAAAGACAAAAGCAAAAACAGCGAGTCCTCACCAACAGGCCTTTTCACATACCCATTACTTATGGCTGCCGATATCTTACTCTATGACGCGGACATCGTCCCTGTCGGAAACGATCAAAAACAACACATTGAATTGTGTAGAGATATTGCACTTAGAATTAATAATAAGCAGGAAACATTCGTTGTACCTGAAGGAAGATTCCTAAAAGAGGGAGCACGCATTATGTCCCTTGATGATCCTACGAGAAAAATGAGCAAGTCTTCTGAAAATGCATTTAGCCTAATATCGCTATTAGACGATGATGCAAAGATTAAAAAATCAATAATGAGAGCGACTACGGACTCTGATGGAGTAATCAGATTCGATACAGATGCTAAGCCGGGAATTAGCAACTTAATGACCATATATAGCGCGCTCGCTAATATTAGTCTTGATGAAATTGAAACTAAGTACGAGGGAAAAGGGTATGGTGATTTCAAGAAAGATTTAGTTGAAATCGTTATTACTGCTTTAGCTCCAATCAAGCAACGGTATGCCGAATTCAGAAACTCCCCCGACCTGCTACAAGTGTTGAAAGATGGAGCAAAAAAGGCTAATGCTATTTCCGAGGAAACTATCGCCCGTACAAAATCTAATTTTGGACTTGGATCTCAAAATAAAATACATAAACTATAGATTATGTATTTTTCAAAAGCAAAAACACAATTCTGCAACCCAAGACGCAGATAATTTTTATATAAAGGAGGAGAATTTATGATATCACTGCAAAACATACATAAGTCATTTAAGAAATTCAATGTCATAAAGGATTTATCACTTGAGATTGCTAAAGGAGATATTGTAGCCCTTATCGGACCCTCGGGGTGCGGCAAAACTACAACTATTAAACTTATCAATGGTCTTGAAAAGCCTACAGAAGGCAAAATACTAATAGATGGGAAAGACATCGCGGATTTAGATTTGATACAATTACGTAGAGGTATGGGATACATTATTCAGCAAACTGGACTTTTCCCACATATGACTATTGAAGAAAATATCAATATTATACCTACACTAGAACGCAAAGACAAAGACGAGATAAGAAAAAAACTATACTCTCTAATGGAGATGATTGGATTAGACCCCGATGACTATCTATGGAGATATCCCGCACAACTCTCAGGTGGGCAACTACAGAGAGTCGGCGTAGCTAGGGCTTTTGCGATGGATCCCGAAATCATTTTGATGGACGAGCCTTTTTCCGCACTAGACCCAGTTACGAGAGAGCAGTTGCAAAACGAGCTCTTAGAAATTCAAGCAAAAATGAAAAAGACAATTGTCTTTGTAACGCACGACATGAGGGAAGCTATCCGCATCTCTGATAAGATTTGCATTCTCAACAATGGGAAAATTGCTCAATACGACACCCCAGAAAACATCTTAAAGAAACCTGCTGATGAATTTGTTACAAACTTTGTAGGCGAGAATAGAATCTGGTCTAGCCCTGAATTCATCCGTGTTGCGGATATCATGATCAAAAAACCGGTTTGGGTTCATCCTAATTACTCTATTTTTAGATCTATGGAACTCATGAGACAGAAAAAAGTAGATACGGTTTTTGTAGTCGACGATGACAATGTCCTCCTTGGACTAGTTAAGGCAAAAGATATACAGAACATTGAGGATAGAAATGACCTCATAAATAACCATATCAAACTGCCAATCATCACTTCTAATCCGAAAGAAAATTTACTTACGTTACTGGAAAAAGTTGAAGAAAGCAAGCAAACGACTGTTCCAGTGTTAGAAGAAAACGGTACTTTGGCGGGATTAGTTACAAAAAGTAGCTTAGTAACAACCCTCAGTACCCAATATATAGGGATTAAAGGAGGTGTGATTAATGACTAATTTCTCAGATTTTCTTAGCGACAACATCAACCAACTAATTGGGTTGATTGGAACTCATATCACTCTTACTGTTACAGCCGTCGTTATAGCAATACTTGTAGGAGTGCCTTTAGGAATTTTTATCGCGTCACAAAAAGGCGTAGACAAACCTATCCTTGGATTTACTAATATAATGCAAGCTATTCCGAGCCTCGCTGCGCTTGGACTACTAGTTCCAATTATTGGAATAGGAGCTCCTCCTGCTATTTTGATGGTTGTGCTCTATTCACTTTTACCAATTGTACGAAATACCTATACTGGAATAAAAGGTGTCAATCCACAAATGATAGAAGCAGCTCACGGTATTGGAATGACAAAGATGCAAGTGCTATTCAAAATTAAATTTCCAGTAGCTCTTCCTGTAATAATGTCCGGAGTTAGAATTTCTTCTGTTACTGCGGTTGGACTTATGACCATAGCCTCTTATATAGGAGCAGGTGGTCTAGGAAACTTCATAATCTCAGGTATTCAGATGAATAACGTATATATGATGCTTTCGGCAGCAATACCAGCCTGCATACTAGCACTATCGATGGACTTTTTGATGAACAAAGTCGAAAAAGCAGTTACGCCGATAAGTATGAGCATGAAACCAAGCGAAATCACACCTAAAACCATAGAAAAACAAAGGGGAAAAAAGCGAACAACTCTTGCAGTAACGGGAGCGGTAGTTTTCCTACTTTTAGGAAGTTTAATCTTACCGCTAGTTACGCCTAGTGCGGAGCCAATCGTGGTTGGATCTAAGCCTGTACCCGAAAGTCAAATTCTCGGAAATATCATTGCGGAATTAATTGAGCAAAACACTGATTTAGAAGTTGAGAGACAACTGAGTTTTGGAATGTCTACCGCTATATATGAGGGACTAGAAAGAGGAGATGTTGATATTTACCCAGAGTACTCGGGATCTTTGTATGCTGAAATTTTTGGCCAGGTTTTCGTACCGGGCACGCCACCTGAACAAGTAGCACAAGACGTAAGAGATCTATTGGCGGACGAAGGATACCTATACTCGCAAGAATATGGACTTAATAACCGCTACACCTTGGGGATGCTTCCGGAAACAGCGGAAAAATATAGGATTGAGACAATCTCGGATCTAGCAGCCTTAGATAAAGAATTTGTACTTTCTTGTAGCGAGATATTTCCACATCGCGCGGATGGTGCCCCAGCTCTTGAAACAGTATACGGATTGGAATTTGCGGAGTTTCTTCAATTTCAAGGAGTACTGATGTATGAAGCTTTGATTAGCGGGGAAGTGGAAATCATGACACCATATTCAACCGATGCAATGACAAAGAAGTATAATATAACAATACTTGAAGACGACTTATCTGCTTTCTCCCACTATACTATGTCAAGTGTATTCGGACCGAGAGTTATCGAGGAGTATCCTGAAGTAATCGAAGTACTTAAGGTATTAGAAGATGGAATTTCCGACGAAGAAATGATGGATATGAACTACAAAGCAGTGGTAGACGGTGTTACTCCTGAAAACGTAGCTAAGGAATTTATCATTGAAAAAGGATGGGTAGCACCATACTAAAAATAAAAAGCGGTTATAATTAACCGCTTTTTAAAGTGTAATATTTATTGCTCGTCGCCTATAAGGGTGGCGAGCGTTTTTCGTATAGTATTTTCTATATTTTTTATCATCTGAGGTTGTTCACTCTTAGGAACATCGGCAGTCAAAACCGGTTCGTGTATAATAAAGTCAAGTTGAATATTCGGTGTGAGAATTCCGGTTTCTTCCGCAAGTTTATATGTGTTATTTAACGTAACCGGAATTATTTTTGCCTTTGCCTTGGTGGCTAATTTAAAACTTCCAGGCTTGAATTCCTTCATAATAGTACCTTTAGCACGTGTTGATTCTGGGAAAATCACAAGTGAAAACCCTTTTTTGATTATCTCAGCACCCTCTGTAATAGATTTTATTCCCTCACGAGGGTTTCCTCTATTAATCAGCACACTTCTTGTATATCCTACCAGCCTATTGAATATTGGAATTTTTCTCACGGAATCTTTTGCAACGAACCCAATTTGCTTCCCTTTTAACGCTGCTAAAAATAAAGGCGCGTCGCAGTAGCCTTGATGATTTGCCACAAAAACCACAGGTTCTTCCATCGGAATGTGCTCTTCTCCTTTAATATTAATCGTCACGTTGTACTTATTTAGCACATGATTCGCCCATTCATACTCCGCTTTCCCAATAAGTTCTCGTTCCTTTTCGATGTTTCCTTCTTGTCTAGCCTTCATGGCAAGCTTTAACCCTCTAAATAATTGAGGGAATGTGACCATAATACCACAAAAAATAGGTATATTCTTTACAATCTTCATATTTGTTTTCTCACTAACTATACTGTGCTGCAAGCTCTCTTCCATATTCAAATGCCATTATCCACGTAATTACAAAAAACATTGTAATTCCATATCCAAACAGCAATCCAGTTATCATACGCTTCGTATTCGTACTTTCATATTTTGTGTACATTTGAACTGTGCCATCAATAATAAGGGGAACCCACAAAATTATTGCAACGTAAAGTGGCACACGATAAAAGAAACAGGAGATAATAGCGATAATAATTCCCACTAATTCTCCTGTACACCTTGCGCATAGCGGATACTTTACACCCTTACGAGTATATAGAGATCTGCTTTCATGTGTATGACACCCAAATATTATTGGGAGCCATTTATAAAGCCAAGCTTTCATATGCTGTTTTCCATACTACTGCCTGCAATTAGTATGTCATAAATCCTAATACCATTGACAAAATCCATGACAATATAGACAAAGATCCACCAATTATAGCACCTATTCCTGCCATCTTTGCAGTTTTAGGTCTGTCGCCTTTCCATACTAAGAATAAAATCAATCCTACTAATGGAATACAGCATCCTAAGATTCCCCAACCGAAGCTTCCATTATCAGATGTGTGAGTAACATATTGCGGCTGTCCATAAGATCCTTGTGGAGCTCCGTAATTCGGTGGTTGATTCATGTTTCCACCAGCTTGTTGTCCATATGGTGCTTGATTTTGTTGATAAGAATTGTATTGTTGTTGCTGTTGATTCATAAACGCATCTGTTTGGTTAAACTCAGCTTGCCCTTGCGGCGCGCCTCCCATTGCCATTGAGTCTGGTTGGCTACCCATAGGCGCACCTGTAGCGCATGGAGTACAAATTGTACCATCTCCATCAAATCTATTTCCACAATTTTCACAATAAGCCATAAATAATTCCTCCTTTTATATAAATATAGTTCACTGATATGTCTTAAATAAATAAGAACAGTTCCTTACCCTTCTGAAATATACTTGCTTGAAGTAATAAGTATATTCTGCGCGAGATTGTAATAAATAAAATAACATACATTTAAAAAACTGTCAAGTATTACACAAGTGAGCAGAATCTCATTTTTATTAACCTCGCAACACAATTCGTTATTGGTATTTTGAAACTCAAGTCGTAAAAGGCAAATGTGATTCCAGCAATACCTATCAAATATGTAGTAGTCTATATTTTCCTATAAAAAAAGTAGCGGATTTATTCGCTACTTTTAATTTAATGAATATTTTCTTCATACAGCTACAATATAATTTATGTAATATAATCATTATATTTGAAGTAATTTTCTAAGACCCTATTACGAACCCAAATTATACAGCAGTTATTCCTTGTTTAGCTAGGCTGTTTATCTTCCTTTGCTTAGCAAACCCAATAAAACCAAAAACGATAATAGGAATTGAGAACATGAAGTACATTGGGAATAATACTAATCCCACCGAATAAAGAATAGCTCCAACGAGTGGCCCCCAGTTGTTCTTTAATAGAAAACCTACCCACCCAAAAATAACTCCTACTCCATTTGCGATGAGGTGTGGCATAACAATCGCAGTTGCAATTGCCCCAACTACTGCATCACCATCCTGTCCTGCAGCAGAGTCGCTTGCAATTCCGCCAAAGAAATACACTGTCACGTATACTACATATGCCGTAGCTAATATATTTGCTACTAGCAATACCTTACTTCTATTTTTAAACATTATTTTCTCCTTACTGATTATTGAATAAGTGATATTTCAAAGCTAGGCTCTGAATCGAAGATATTTCCATAATAGTGAATTTTGAGCTCTGGGTCATCAATCGGTTGTTCAAAAACAATTGTTCCCGTAATACTGCCTCCTGGTAATAATTCACCCGAAGACAACGATGTTTCACTATCGACAATTGTAAATGCTATATCATTTAGTTGACCCAACGAATTTGACATTTTCCAATCATATGGATTATATGATAAATTTCTTTCTCCATTATTAGTTATAGATATGAAAACTATGACGTACTCCATTCCATCAGCAGGAGTATCATATGTGCTACCTTGTGTGTATTCCACAGCTGTAATAGAATATTCTGCATCATCGTAACTCACCACATCGTTAATCTTAAAAGATGTAGTTTCAGATTCGTTATCTTCGGAACCAGAAGATTCGGATGAATCTGAGGAACTGCCACCCTCATCTGAGTCAGCACCACAAGAAACTAACAGACCAAAGCTTATAATTAGTAATGTAATTAATGTAAGTGATAATAATTTTTTAAAAAATGTCTTTTTCATAATAGCAAACCTCCATATATTAGGACTTTAGAAAATTCCACTTTTCATATTCTTTATATTCAATAGGCCATTATGTAATAAGCGCTAAATTTTATATAGAGAATACTTATCAAGTATTATACAGTATTATACTAAGAAAAAAGCTTTATTTCGTTCGCTATATAGCGTAATAAATACACTTATTATTTACTACACGTTCACAAAAAAAGTCGCACATATCCTTAAGATCTTCGTGATATGTGCGATTTTTACAATTGTTTATTATTGTGTAATTAATTGATTGCTATCTCAAATCCAGGACTTGAATCCCATAAATCTCCATAAAAATGCAGTCTCAACTCTGGGTCATCTATCGGTTGTTCAAATACTATCGTGCCTGATATACTGCCGCCTGGTAACAACTCTCCTGATGATAGAGAGGTATCGCCGTCTATTGTAGAAAAATCATTGTCTGTTAATTGCCCAAGCGAATTTGATATTTTCCAATCATATGGATTATATGATAAATTTCTTTCTCCATTATTAGTTATAGATATGAAAACTATGACGTACTCCATTCCATCAGCGGGATAATCAAAAGTACTTCCTTGTGAATACCGAACTTCTGTGAGAATATACTGAGCATCATCATAAGTAACTATATCATTTATTTCAAATTCCGTACTGTTTTCTTCATTTTGCTCAGGGTCTGAAATTTGATCATCTTCATTTCCCTTTTCATTTTCTACAACATTGCTACCTTTTGTATCCTCTTCCTCTTCTTGATTTTCTATACCGCTTGAAGAAGATGTCCCTGTAGTTTCAGTCGGAACAGTAAATACTGCAGCACATGAAACTAACATTCCAAACCATATTATTATTGAAAGCATTATGGCAATTATTATTAGTGATATAAGCGATGATTTTTTCATAATATCCCCCCTTACTTTAATATACAAGTTTAAGATATTAATTTCGCTCGCTATATAGCGTAATATGTCGCTTCTATAATTATTAAAATACAAATAGTAACAAAGAAAAATATGACTACGTGTAATACTTGCAAAATTAAAGAAATAAGAATGTTTTTATTTTTTCCAAGCATCACTTTTTTCATTCCACAAAAATTAGAAAGATACGCATACACTCCGGTAACAATTATCATATAAAATGCTCTGTTTAGCCACAATATAGATAAAGGCATCTCGCTTCCATCACTGCGCGTCGGAGAGAAGAAGAACCCGCTTATCATAAATAATATGTAAAAAAACAAACCTATTATTTTTCTAATGATTTTTAACTCTCTATACTTTTCTTTATATCGATTATTATCTACTGTTTGATTGTTTTTATGAAAGTTTTTGTTATTAGCAATATTTTGTCTCTGCCAAGAACTCGATGATTTGCCTATGTTTTCATAGCAATTGCCACTTGGAATTCTTCCGTAGAATATTACTTCTAATTCCTTCTTTAATTCATAAACATTTTGGTATCTGTCCTTAGGGTTCATTTCTGTTGCTTTTTTAATTATCAATTCTAATCTACCATTATAGAATTTTTCACCTGGAAAGCCCCCTGTAAGCATATAATGTAATACAACTCCTATTCCATACACATCTGATCTTTCATCGGATTGCATAAATCCATATTGTTCCGGAGCTGCAAAATTCTTTGTCCCCATCAGGACTGTGTCTTTTTGCTGTTCTGCCTTGTAGACCTTGCTTGAATTGAAATCAAGCAGTTTTACTATATTATCATTGCTCACTATGATATTACTTAACTTTAAATCTCTATGTATTATCTTAGGAACTTGTGAATGGAGTGTGATTAGAATGTTACATACAATTATTGCATATTTAAGAGCAACATTCTCGCTGAACACGCCCTTCTCATCAAATATCTGCTCAAGGGTTTTACCATGTATATATTCTTCAATTACTATTAATTTATTCTCTGATGTTTCTTCACAGAAGTGAATCCTAGGGATTCCAATGAAATTATTTTTTTTTAATGCGTCATAAACATTTTTGTCATATATTTTTAATGACTTTTTTATTCTTAATTCACCTGTTTCTATGTGCTTGACCAAAGTAACGTGTTTAGATCCATTTATAGAACATAATTCTTCATGTAATGATAGCTCATAATTTGTATGAATTTCACCGGTGTCTTCTTCTCTATTTTCGCTATTTATTAGAGTAAAGTTAATTTTCTTTTCCATTATTATATTTGACCTCTTCCCAACAATATACTAAAATATTAGTGGAATATCGTTCGCTATGTGGCGGACGAACTCGTAGCTTTTTTATGTTATTTTTTAATAATTAAATGATACTTATATGTGAACAAATTCTAAAAATTGTAAGATAAGGAGTTTTATGAAAAATATCCCTACTACCAATTTACTAAATACACTTGAAAAAATTAAAAATAATGAAGAACTTGATGACTATATGTCTAAATTTGGCGCTGAAAAACTATATACTGCTTATTTTAACGAACATTTAGCTAAAAAAAATATAAAATTATCCGATGTTGCTAAATATTGTGTAGGATATGTTTCTAAATCATATATCTATGAAATTATCAACGGCAAAAAAAATAACCCACATAGAGATATACTACTACTTATTTGTATTGCTTGCAAGATGAATGCTAAGGAAATTAAAAAAACTCTCTCTATTTATAAGCAACCGCAATTATACCCTAAAGATCCAAGAGATGCCGTTATACTTACTTGTATTAATAACAGAAAATATGATATTTCTACTATTAATGAAATGTTGTATAAATATAATTTAGCTACAATACCTGAGAAACTTTAATAATATGAAGTATATATATGACTCTTTTTGTATATAACGTTTTTAATCGTTATTTTGATGTAACATACAGAATTTTTAAATCAAGGGATTTGCTTCTAACTCACAATAAAAATCCTCCTACGGAAAAAATAAATTAGTTGCACTATGTTTATGTGTAATACTTGGATATCTAGGTATTCACAGATTTTATGTTGGTAAAGTCGGAACAGGCTTGCTATATTTATTTACTGGTGGACTACTCGGTATAGGATGGATCATAGATATTTTTGTAATTGCAACAGGCAAATTTAAAGATTCTTTTGGGTTGCCACTTAAATGATTTTAACAAAAGCCTTCTCTGACTATGGTAAATAAGTCGTTGAAGGCTTTTTTAATGCTATCTGTTTTATTGAGCTATTTAGATACTTGCGTTATTCTATTAATTCTTTACTTCTTCTATTCTCGCATTTAGACTGTGCTCATTATTAGCGCACCTGTAATAAAAAACACGATTACTATATATAAGATAAAGAATACTATTCCCGCTATTACCGATACTAAAGCACCGATCCCCGCTGCTTTTGAGGTCCTTGGTTTTTCATCTTTCCATACGAGATATAGAATTAGCCCCGCTAACGGCACAAAAAATCCTAATAGCGCCCATAAGAATCCACCACTATCGTTACTTTGGTAATATCCTTGCTGGTTATATGTTTGCTGATTATACCCAGGTTGACCGTATCCATATTGTCCATTATTTTGCTGGGTATAACTTTCCTGAGTACTCCCTTGTTGACTAAAATTATTTTGGCAATTTCCTTGTTCATTACTATTTTGCTGTTCGTACATTTTTAATTTCCTTCCTTATCTTTATACTCTTGCGACGACAACTCTGTCTCTACCAGCCAAGTCTTGTTTAGCATAATATTCCGCATACATATTACTTTCTTTCAAAAGTTGAAATATTTCCTCTTTTTGTTCACATCCTATTTCCAATATTAAATGTCCATTTTCTTCTAAGTTATATGGCGAATTATATATAATTTTTCTGTAATAATCAAGTCCATCGCTACCTCCATCCAAAGCTAAAGCAGGCTCATTATCTCTCACTTCACTTTCGAGGAAGTTCATTTCTTCACTTTTTATATATGGTGGATTCGACACTATAAGAGAAAACTTTCTTAATTCTTGCTCATTATCATTTTTTTCAAATGGTCTAAGCAGATCCCCCTGCACAAAAGTGATTCTATCCGCAACTTTCAATAATTGTGCATTTCTTTTTGCAATGTCGAGAGCACTTTCGCTGATGTCGGAACAAACGACTTTTACATCGGTAGCTTCCTTTGCTAGGCAGATCCCGATTGCACCACTTCCTGTGCATAAGTCAAGTATGGTTTCACATGAATTACTTTTTATTATTTTGCATGCCTCTTCGATAAGTGTTTCTGTATCTTGCCGCGGAATTAACACGTTACTATCCACATAAAACTCATGTCCCATTAGATATGCTTTGCCCATAATATATTGTATCGGTTCTCTTTCAATTCTTCTTGTAATTAATGAAAAAAACAGCTCGCTTTCTTCTTCCTCAACCAAGTCACTATACATAAGAGGGATTTGCATTTTTTCTGTTTCGAGCACGTATGCAAGTAATTCTCTAGAATCGTGATCTGCTTCTGCTATTCCTGCTTTTCTCATACTTTCAATTGCTGTATGTAATGTTTTATTTACCGTCATTCTGTTGTCTTTTTCTATCATTACTGCTTTCATAGCCGCAATTGCTACTTCTAATTGTTCTTTGCTAGGCTCTCTAGTTGTCAATTTTTGCAAGTATAATCCTGGAATACTGAGAATTTTGACAACAAAATTATCTCCATTTCCCGCAAGTTTAAGAAGTTCATATGAAAGTCCTGCCACAAATGGAATAAGAATTATTCTCGACAATACTCTTAGCCACAAGTTAGGCCATCCAAAGAGAGAAAAAAGTATTAGGCTAATAATCATAACAAACATCAAAAAACTTGTCCCACATCTCGGGTGCAATGTGTAAAAAGTCTGAGCATTTTCTGGAGTTAGCTCTAAACCGTTTTCGTAACAATGTATTGTCTTGTGTTCTGCCCCATGGTATTCAAAAACCTTCTTTATATCCTCCATACGAGATATTGCAAGAACATATAGCACAAATAGCGTAATACGAACACATCCCTCAATTAAGTTTAGCAAGAACGTACTTGAAATCGTATTGGAAAAAAGAGAAACAATGAACGTTGGAAACAATATGAATAGCCCTACAGTTACTATAATAGCAAGTATCACTGAGGTATATATCATAAACGTCCAAACGGCTTTTTCTCCGAAATTCTTTTCCAACCATTTTTCAAACTTTGGTTCTTTAAGTTTTTCTTTTTTTCCTTTATTTTCTATTAAAATACTATCAGCAGAATTTTGATTATCAATAACTTTTCTTTCCGCTTCCTTTTTTTCTGATTCTTCTAATACTTGAGCAGAATACATCAGAATTTTTGTTCCTTCTACCATAGAATTTACAAATGCAAATATCCCTCTTATTATTGGTACTTTCGAAATTTTACTCTTCGGTGGAAGAGGTTTAGTTTTTATCTTTATCCTTCCAGTTTCCAGTCTAATTGCAACAGCAAGGAGTGTTGGGCTTCGCATCATTACTCCCTCCATCACCGCTTGTCCACCAATTTTCGTAGGACATGCCTCTTTTAAAAATATTTTTTTAAAGTCCATTATGGGTTTAAAACCTCTCTTTATTTATATGTGTATATTGAAGTCATATGTAAAACTCTACTTTTCGCTTTTCTATTATACTTTTATATACTATCAAAGTCAACTTGATGCCTATACCTATTGAGAGCATACTCAAGCGGTTTTTCTGCAATATATCACCTGGCATATTTAATTTGTTCATCTATTTATCAAAAAGTGATAGAAGATACCCTTAAAGTTATCCACAGGCTGTTGATAAAATTTCATATTTTTGCGGATAAATATAGACTTTTTTTCATTTTTATGCTATATATTTTTATATTCTTGTGTTATATTATCCGAGACAAAAATTCTATTGCTATTTTTATTACTACCATACTACCCGCTCGACTTTATTTTCTATACCTATATAAGAAGGAATTATATGAAAAATTTAGATTCACTTTTGGAAGATGTTTTACAAAATATAAAAGAAAACACTAACAGCATAAGCTATAACACATGGTTTGACCCTATCCAAATTAATAATCTGGATAGTACTTTGAATATTGCCTACCTGTCTGTTGAAGAAGATTTTGTTAAACGTATATTAAACGAAAGATATCTTCCTTTACTAGAAAATACTTTCAAAGAGGTGCTTGATGACAGCTATAAGGTTGTTATTAATACTGCATCGGAGTATAAAAAGGTTGCACCAACTACATCACAGGCGCCTAAAAAAAATGTGGATACTAAAAAGACTCGAATTAGTATAAATGAAATCAATGCTCCTTTAGATAGTCAGAAAATTTTCAACCCAAACTATAATTTTGATAATTTCGTTTCTGGAGATAGTAACAAACTTCCATATGCAGCAGCGCTTGCGGTGGCTAAAACACCCGGAGTAAAAAATCCTCTTTTTTTGCACGGTAGCTCAGGATTAGGCAAAACTCACTTAATGCACTCGATTGGCATATATATATTACAAAATCATCCTGACAGAAACATCTTATATGTTTCTTCCGAGATGTTTACTAATGAATTTATTAAATCGCTCTCTGACAACAAAACGAGAGATTTCAAAAATAAATATAGAAACCTTGATGTTTTATTGATTGACGATATTCAGTTTTTAGAAAAAAAGGAGACGATGCAGGAAGAATTTTTCCACACTTTCAATGCTCTTTATGACTTGAATAAACAAATAATTATTTCCTCTGACAGACCTCCAAACAAACTATCTGGCATAGAAGATAGACTAAGAAGCAGATTTGCATGGAACTTAATAGCAGATTTTCAACCACCAGATTATGAACTGCGTGTCGCTGTACTTCTTAAGAAAGCCGAAAATAAAAATGTAACTGTAACGGATGAAATTTATAAGTCTGTCTGTTATATTTCTGAACATGTGACTGATAATATAAGAGAATTAGAAGGAGCTTTTAATAGACTAGTAGATTTTTCTGTATTTTTAAACGAACCTATTAATGAAAACCTTGCAAAGCGTATATTAAAAGATTCTCTCAAAAATGACATCGCCTATATTAAACCAGAAAAAATCAAATCTGAGGTAAGCAAGCAATATAAAATCAAACCTGCAGAACTAGAGTCATCATCAAGAAAAAGTACGATTGCTTACCCTAGACAGGTCGCTATGTACTTATGCAGAGAGATGACGGACTTATCCACATCCAAAATTGGATCATATTTTGGAGATAGGCATCATTCAACTGTAATGCACTCACACGAAAAGATAAAAAATGACTTATTAACAGATTTAAGTCTGCAACATATAATAGAGGAAATTAAAAGTTCAATTTTATATTAGACTATTGTTAATAAAATTAATAACTTTTACTATTTATTATCATAAAATTGTGTATAAATATTACTGATATTTCAATCATTAGAATGGTTTTTAACATTTTAGCAGACCCTACTACTATTATTACTAAAAAAATATATTAAATAATAAGGAGAACCGACATGAAGTTTACTTGTAATCAACAGAAATTATCTGCATCTCTTAGTATCGTCTCTAAATCTATAACTAATAGATCTACTTTACCGATATTAAAAGGTTTTTTATTGGAAGTTGATAGTGATAAATTAACAATTAGTGGATCAGATTTAGATTTATCGATAGAGCAAGTAATAACTGTCGAAAATTCAGAAAATGGAAGTGTAGTTGTTGAAAGTAAAAATTTCAATGAACTTATAAAAAAATTAAGTAATACTGAAATCGGTATAGAAGTTTTAGAAGATATACTATATGTTCGTAGTGGAAAAGAAACGTATACTATTCCTATAATGAGTGCAGATGATTTTCCAAGAGTTAATTTTTTAGATAATTTTAATGAAACAATTATAATTAATAAGAATTTACTTAAGGATATGATCAAAAAGACTATATTCGCTAGTGGTAATGATGACATTAGACCAATATTAAAAGGACTTTTACTAGATATTAATAATAACACTCTTTCTGCAGTAGCTTCCGATGGTTTTAGAATTGCACTTTATAGAAATAAAATTGATTGTGATAAGAATAGTTCAATTATAATCAATTCACGTATAATAAATGAAATATATAAAATAATTATGGAAGTAGATACACAAGAAGAAGATATAAGAATAGAATTAAACGATAAAAAAGCAATGTTTATGCTAGAAAATGTAAAAATTATGTCGTCTTTAATCGAAGGTAAATTTATAGATTATAAAAGTTTAATGTATGATGATTTTGAAACAGAGATAATAATTGATAGGGAAGAGTTATTTACTACAGTAGATAAGGCTTCTATATTTTCAAATATTTCTAAGAGTAAAAGTATAAAATTAGAAGTTAAAGAGGACACTATGATAGTTTCTTCTTCTTCAAGTGAAGGTTCTTCTAATAATACTATTAACATAGAAAAGAAGGGAAATGATATTTTAATAGGGTGTAACTCTAAATATATACTTGAACCATTAAAAAGCATAGAAGATGATAAGATAAAGATTATTTTTAAAAGCAATCAAAGACCTTTTATCATTAAAAGTGTGACAGGAGAAGAGTATAATTATTTATTAGCACCACTTAGAATATAAGAATATTATTATGGTTATTGAAGTTATAGCATTGGAAAATTTTAGGAACTATTCACGATTAAGTATTGATTGTAATAGTGGAATTAACTTTTTGCTTGGGAAAAATGCTCAAGGGAAGACAAATATAGTTGAGTCTATTGTAATGTCTTCTATAGGAAAGTCATTTAGATCAAGCAATGATAACGAACTTATTAAGTTTGGTAAACCAGCGTGTAAAATAAGTATTAAAGTAAAAAATAGCATTACAACTGACTATATTGAAATAAATATTAGCAAGGAAGAAAAAAAGAGAATTAGCGTAAATAAAAAGGATGTTAAATCTCTCAAGAACCTTTTAGGCAAAGTCCTTACGATTTCTTTCATTCCTGATGATTTGGCAATAGTAAAAGATGTTCCTCAAAAAAGAAGGACATTTTTAGATAAAGAGTTATGCATTATTTATCCTCAATATCTTGAGTATCTTTCTAAATATAAGAGAACGCTTCAACAGAGGAATGGTTTTCTAAAATATTACGAAAAGAACGATGAATTACTAGATATATTGGACAGGCAATTATCAAACTACGGCTCTAATATTATTTGTTACAGAGCAGAGTTTATAAAAACACTTAACGATATTAGTAGGAATATACATTTTAATATTACAAACAAGAAAGAGGATCTTTCAGTCAAGTATATATCGCAAGTCGATCCTGAATTAAATAAAAAGCATATTGAAGATGTATTGTATTTAAATTTAAAGAAAAATAAAGAAAATGATATAATCAGAAAAAACACATCTATTGGTCCGCATAAGGATGATTTAGAGTTTTACATAAATGGCATAAATGTCAGAGATTTTGGATCTCAAGGACAGCAACGTACTACGGCAATATCTATCAAACTGGCCGAAATCGAAATTATAAAAAATGAAACTAAAGAAAATCCAATTCTACTATTAGATGATATATTGTCTGAACTAGATAGTGAGAGACAGGAATTTTTGATTAAGTCTTTTGAAGATTTGCAGGTTTTTATCACGGCTACAGAAGTTGATGATAAAATATTGAGTAAAATAGAAAATAAAAAGATATTTTTTGTTGAAAGTGGTAAAGTTGGATATCAAAAAATGGATTTCCGACATTTTTATCCACCAACAATAGATATATAATAGTTCTTGCTGTTTTATTAATTGACAGCAAAGCAAAAAAAAAGTATATTTAACAAGTATAAATATATAAAGTAAAAACAATTTATAATAACTAGGAGGGATATTATGAAACAAACTTATCAACCTAAAAAAAGGCAAAGACTAAAGGAACATGGATTCCGCAAAAGGATGAAAACTAAGAATGGACGAAATGTCTTAAAAAGAAGACGTCTAAAGGGAAGAAAAGAACTTTCTGCATAGAAGAATCCGCGAGTAAAATGCGTAAAAATAATATATTGAGAAAAGATATAGATTTTAAAAACGTATTTAACAAGGGAAAAAATGTTAGAAGTAAATATGTAATCTGCCTTTATAAAAAGAACAATTTAGAATACAATCGAATAGCTTTTATAGCAAGCAAAAAAGTTGGTAATGCTGTAATGAGAAACCGTGCGCGGCGCTTGATGAAGGAAAGTTATAGAATGTTAGATTTTAGTGCTGTAGTGGGATGTGACATCATTTTTATTGCCCGTAATAATATTACGAGTGTAAAATTAAGAGATGTTCTTCTTTCTATGGAATCTATAGAAAAAAATGTTAGGAAATAATATCTTTGTTTATTATTAATCGCATCAACAAATTTTTCACATTTCTTTTTATTACTATCGTAAGATCTTACCAACTGTTTATTTCTCCATTTTTTGCGCCCTCATGTAGGTTTACGCCTACATGTTCTACATATTTTATTTTGTCCCTGAGAAAATATGGAGCTATTAAGGGAACTATACTGGGGACTAAACGCATCTTGCGTTGTCACCCGTGGAATAAAGGGGGACATGACCCTTTAGAATAGAGGAGGAAATGCATGGGATTTTTAGCAACCCCAATGGCGTGGATACTTAATATTATTTATGATTTGATTGGAAATTACGGCTTATCTATATTAGCCTTGACTTTACTAGTTAAATTATTGATGTACCCACTTTATATTAAACAAATGAAGTCAACATCGTCTATGAGTAGTTTACAGCCTAAGATGAAAGATTTACAAAAGAAGTACTCACAAGATAGAGCACTTTATAACCAAAAGGTGTCAGAATTATATAAAGAAGAAGGTATTAACCCTATGAGCGGATGTTTGCCAATGCTCATTCAAATGCCAATTATATTTGGTTTATTTGCATTGTTAAGATCTCCGACTCTTTATTTAGAGCAAGATATGATATATGCTGTTAATGAAGAATTTTTGTGGGTTCAAAATTTGAGTCAGCCTGACTTATATATATTACCAATTCTTGCCGCTGTTACTACTTTTATTGCGTTTTTGTTTAATGCGAGCGATATGCAAGTTGGGGGGTCATCATCTGGTGCGGGAATGCAAAAGGTTATGAAATTTATCTTCCCTGCTATGATTTTACTCTTGGCACGTTCAAGTTCTGCGGGATTGGCGCTTTATTGGTTTGCAAGTCAGTTTATACAAATATTCTTAAACATGGCAAACAAAAGATACAAGAAGTCATTGGCAAATAAAAAACCAAACAAAAAATAACTTTAAATAGTTATATTCGGAGGAATATATGGATTACATAGAAAAATGGGGAACAGATATTGATACTGCTGTAGAACTTGCTCTAGAGGAATTAAACTGTTCTAGAGATGAAGTTACAGTAGAAGTTCTTGAGGAGTCAACTAAAGGATTTTTAGGACTAGGATCAAAACTTGCAAAAGTAAGAGTTGAAAAAAAGAATGACTCTCAAGTAAATATAAAAGAAGAAAGTCATACTGAAGAAAAAATCGAAAATAGGGAAATAAAAAAAGAAATAACACCAGTAGAAAAAAATATTATAACAGAGAAAGTAGAATCAGAACCAAAGCTGGAAACTGAAAGAGAATACCAAAAGCCCGAAAGAAGAAATAACAAGAGAAGCGCAGATGATGCGGATGAGATTAAAGCTAAAGAATTTGTTCAAGATATAATTAGTCATATGGGACTTGATCTAAGCATTCATAGTATCGACCATGCGGAAGATGTTAACATTAATATCAAAGGAACTGATGCGGGAATATTGATTGGAAAAAGTGGACAGACACTTAACGCTTTTCAGTATATAACTAACCAAGTAGTTAATAAAGGAAAAGGCAACAACGCAAGGGTAATAATAGATGTAGATAACTTCAGAAAGAAAAGGGCGGACTCTCTTGAAGCTTTGTCGAGGAGAACTGCCGAAAAGGTGATAGCAAGCAAAAGGAGCATAAGGCTTGAGCCTATGAATGCTTTTGAAAGAATGGTCATTCATAATACAATCGGCGAGTTAGATGATGTTAATAGTAGAAGTGAGGGCAAAGAGCCGTACAGAAGAGTTATAATAGAATTAAAATAACAACAACATAATGTATAGAATATTGATTTAAGCGGAAATTTTTTCCGCTTAAATTAGAATAAGGGGACAAACATGGGAGATACGATAGTAGCTATAGCTACGGCGTATGGAGAAGGTGGCATAGGTATAATTAGAATCAGTGGTGAAAATGCCGGTGAAATTCTTAAAAAAATATTCGTGCACAAATATTCGTCTACTGGTGCTACTTTTAATAATGAAGCAAGACCTAATCTTATGAGTGATTTTGAAAATCGCAAATTGGTTTATGGACACATCTTTGATGTTAGGAGCAAAAATGTCATAGATGAAGTTTTAGCTGTTTTCATGAGAGCCCCCAATACGTACACAAGAGAAGATGTGGTAGAGATTCACTGTCATGGCAGCATCGTATCACTCGGCAGAATTTTGAAGCTTATTTTATTCTTAGGGGCTAGACTTGCCGAACCAGGAGAATTTACGAAGAGGGCATTCTTAAATGGTAGAATAGACCTTGCACAGGCAGAATCTGTTATAGACTTAATTAAAGCTAAGACTGATTTGACATACGACGTGGCACTTTCTCAACTAGAGGGAAAATTTTCTCTTTTTATAGAAGAACTAAGAAAGCCGCTTCTCGATATACTCGTTGAAATAACTGTTTTTATAGAGTATCCGGATGAAGATATTGAAGAACCTGCTTATGAGTCAGTTTTGATAAGGCTTAAAGAGGTAAAGGAAAAATTAAAAGAAGCTATCAAGTCTTTTGATAGTGGCAAAGTAATAAATGAAGGATTGCGTACTGCAATTATAGGAAAACCGAATGTAGGTAAGTCTTCTTTGTTGAATGTTTTACTAAATGAACCAAGGGCTATTGTGACAGACATACCTGGAACAACGAGAGATATTATCGAAGAAGTGATCTCTATTAATGGTATCCCTGTAATATTGATAGATACCGCTGGCATACGCAATACAAGAAACAAAATTGAAAAAATTGGAATCGAAAGAAGTAAATTAGCTTTCAACGAAGCGGATCTTGTCATCTTAGTTTTAGATGCGAGCGAGCCATTAACTAAGGAAGACATAGATATTATGGAACGCCTTAGAGATAAAAAAGTAATTGTGCTAAAAAACAAGAGCGATATCAATAATGTTATCGCTGATGATGAAATAAAGAAATTAGTTAATAAGGTAAAAATTGTTGAAACTTCTATGATACAAGAAGTTGGGATCGACAAGATTAAAAAGACGATAGAAAAATATGTTCATACCGGAAAGATTAAAGCAGAGAAGAGTGAAATCGTTACTAATGCAAGGCATGTTTCGCTTTTAGAGACTGCACTTGAAACGACTAATGATGCTATCAAAATTGTTAAAAAGAAGAAAGAGTTTGAATTAATTGAAATAGATGTAAGTAGAGTATATGAAATCTTGGGTGAAATCAAGGGAGATGCGGTAAGGCCTGATATTATTAATGAAGTTTTTGCGCGTTTCTGTTTAGGAAAATAATTGATGAAAGTAAATAGTTTTAATAAATATGATGTAATAGTCATCGGTGCAGGTCATGCCGGATGCGAGGCTGCTCTAGCTTCTGCACGTCTTGGCAAAAAGACCGTTTTGTTTGCTATGACTCTTGAATCTATCGCTATGATGCCTTGCAACCCATCCATAGGTGGAACAGGAAAAGGACATCTGGTGCGTGAGATAGATGCCCTGGGCGGTGAGATGGGGATAAATATAGACAAATCATTTATCCAAAGCAAAATGCTGAATACAGCTAAAGGACCTGCGGTTCATTCTTTAAGAGCGCAAGCAGACAAG
This sequence comes from uncultured Oscillospiraceae bacterium, assembly GCA_964370025.1. Lineage (GTDB taxonomy): Bacteria > Bacillota > Clostridia > Peptostreptococcales > Anaerovoracaceae > CAYJGJ01. The sequence continues at coordinate 29,180 of CAYJGJ010000006.1, read as the reverse complement.
AATAGATATCATGTCGAGATGAAAAAAGTTCTCGAGAATACACAGAATTTAGATATAAAACAAGCGGAGATTATAGATATACTGATAGAAGATGATACAATAACGGGTGTTGTCACAAGCATGGGAACGGTATATGAAAGCAAGGCAGTTATAATTGCTACAGGAACATTCTTGCGAGCAAAAATATATATAGGTGATGTTATTTCCAATAGCGGACCAAACGGACTTGCTCCTTCTATAAATTTGTCAGAGGCATTGACAGCAAAAGGAATAAATTTTAGAAGATTTAAAACAGGAACTCCAGCGCGTGTTTTGTCGCAAAGCTTAAATTACGAAAAGATGAAAGAAGAAAAGGGCGACGAGTACATTGTCCCTTTTTCTTTTATGAATGATGAACTTATAAAAGAACAATGCTCTTGTTGGCTGACCTATACCAACTATAATACACATGATATCATCAGGGCAAACTTCCATAGATCTGCATTGTTTGGAGGTCAAATCGAAGGTGTAGGGCCTAGATACTGTCCTTCGATAGAGGATAAAATCAATCGTTTTTCGGACAAAGAAAGACACCAACTCTTCATTGAACCCGAGGGGACGGATACTAATGAAATGTACATTCAAGGCATGTCATCGAGTTTGCCCGAAGATGTCCAAGAAGATTTTTATAGATCTATCCCTGGCTTAGAGAATGCTAGAATTACTAGATATGCGTACGCTATAGAGTACGATTCTATTAATCCACAAGATTTGCTTCTGAGCCTAGAACATAGAAAAATATCATCCTTGTTTTTTGCAGGACAGATAAACGGAAGCTCCGGATATGAAGAGGCAGCAGCACAAGGACTCATTGCGGGAATCAATGCGTCACTTAAATTGGATGAAAAACCGTCATTCGTATTGGGGAGAGATGAGGCTTATATAGGGGTCCTCATCGATGATCTTGTTACAAAAGGGACGAATGAACCGTATAGAATTATGACGAGTAGGGCTGAATACAGATTATTACTAAGACAAGATAATGCTGACTTGCGCCTTACGGAAAAAGCATATGAAATAGGACTTGCTAGTGAACAGAGGCACAGTAAGTATTTAGCAAAAAAAGAGATGGTAGAAGCAGAAATTGAACGGCTTCAGAACACATATATAACTCCTAAAGAAGTAAATGCGTTTTTGGAGGAAAAAGGAACTTCGCCAGTCCAAAAGAAAATATCCTTTTCGGAACTGTTGAAAAGACCAGAAATAAAATATGAAGATTTGAGAGAAATAGATAGTAAATGGCAAAAATTGCCATATCACGCAATGTTGCAAATAGAAGTCCAAATGAAATATTCTGGATATATTTTAAAACAAATTGAACAAGTTAGAAAATTCAAAAAACTTGAGTCTAAAACGATACCTGATGATATAGCCTATGACGAATTGTCTGGAATTAGAATTGAAGCAAAACAGAAATTAAATGATATCCGTCCAATTTCAATTGGTCAAGCATCACGAATATCAGGAGTCTCTCCAGCAGATATTAATGTTCTTTTGATACATCTTGAAAGATTAAAGTGGGATAAAGGAGATTAATACAATGGATCGATTAAGGGATTTCTTGCAAGAAATAGAGTGTATTTCAAGCGATGATATAATAAGTAAGTTTTACGCATACATGAATGGTATATTAGAATATAACGAGATGATTAATCTGACAGCTATAACAGATAAAGAAGAGTTTATCGAGAAGCATGTTATTGAGTCATTGGTATGTGCGGAGTACATCAAAAATATAGGGGCAAAGAAGGCTATCGATATAGGTACGGGTGCGGGATTCCCTGGCGTGCCGAACGCTATAGTGTTTGAGAATTGCAATTTCACACTTGTAGATTCTATTAGAAAAAAACTGAATGTGATAGAAACAGTTTGTTCCCAATCAAAAATAGAAAATGTCAAAACTGTACACGAACGAGCGGAAACTTTAGCACATACTAAGGCGCATAGAGAGAAATATGATATATGCATGTCGAGAGCCGTATCTAATCTTACGGTCCTCAGTGAGTACTGTCTTCCTTTTGTTAGAGAGGGTGGAGTTTTGATTGCAGTCAAAGGTGATAGAATTGACGATGAGCTTGAGAGTGCGCGCAATGCTATAAAAATATTGGGCGGAGAAATTGAGGATGTCCAAAGACGTAAGCTGTCTAATAAGGACAATATTTCTACTATTGTGGTAATAAAGAAAATAAATATGACTCCAGAACTTTATCCTAGAAAGCCGGGAATTCCATCAAAACATGCCTTAGTCTAGGAGTATTTCATTTAATGTCAGTTTTATTTACATTTTTTAAACAGTCACTCCGAGCAACCGCATATGTATGCGGGTCGATTTACAGAATGTTTCACGTGAAACATTATATAAATAAACAAATAATACATAATCAATTTGTGCACAAATAAAGTAATATATACTTCACGATGTTTCACGTGAAACATCGTGAATAAAATTAGCAACAAAATGAGACAACAAGTGTCTAGTTCAACTTCGAAGAGGAGGTAATATGGGTAAGTCAATTGCGATATTTAATCAAAAAGGTGGTGTGGGAAAAACTACTACAAATATTAATTTAGCGGCATGTCTTGCAGGAATGGGCAAGAAGATTCTTGTTGTTGATATCGATCCACAGGGAAATACTACGAGTGGACTTGGAGTTTCAAAAAAGGGATTAATCTATACTGTATATGAGTTAATGATTGAAGACGATTGTGATACAAAGAAATCTATATTAAAGACGAGTGTTGAAAATTTAGATATTATTCCTGCAAGTGTAGATTTGGCTGGTGCGGAGATAGAGCTTGTAAAGGTTAAATCTAGAGAAATGAAAATCAGGGCTTCACTGGAAAAAGTAAAAGACGAATACGACTATATTTTTATAGATTGTCCGCCATCTTTAGGGTTGCTTACAATCAATGCGTTAGCCGCTGTAGATAGTGTGTTAATTCCGGTACAATGTGAGTTTTATGCCTTGGAGGGAGTTAGTCATCTAATCAACACTATAGATTTGGTGAAAACAAGCTTTAGTAAGAACTTAGAAATAGAAGGCGTTATTCTAAGCATGTATGATGGTAGAACTAACTTAGCAATGCAAGTTGTCCAGGAAGTGAAAAAATATTTTGGCAACAAGATGTATTCTACAATTATTCCTAGAAATATAAGGCTTGCAGAGGCACCGGGGTTTGGCATGCCGATTACAGAGTACGATCCAAAATCTAAAGGTGCGGAAGCATATAGAGATTTTGCAAAAGAATTTTTGATGAGGGGAAGTGAGTAATATGGCAAGTAAACAACGTGGACTAGGAAGAGGCCTTGATGCGCTTTTTGCGGAACAAGAGCCTATTAACCGCGTGACGCATGATGACAAGGGGGATGACACTGAGAAAGCAAAGACGCAGAGCAGTGAAAATTCAGTTTTATATGTTGATTTGCATCATATTAAGCCTAACGAAAATCAACCAAGAAGAACATTCGATGAGGAAAAGCTGAACGAACTAGCCGCATCAATTATAGAGCATGGCATAATTCAACCTGTTATTGTAAGACAAAAAGGCAATTCATATGAAATAGTAGCGGGGGAAAGAAGGTGGAGAGCTGCACGAATAGCGAAACTTCGTGAAGTACCATGTATAATAAAGAATTTTACCGATGAAGAAAATATGCTCGTAGCTATAATTGAAAACATGCAGCGAGAAGATCTGAATCCAATCGAAGAAGCTGAGGGAATTGAGAAAATAATAAAAACTTACGGCATGACTCAAGAAGAGGCAGCCAGAACTCTTGGAAAAAGCAGGCCATATATCACAAATACAATGCGCTTGTTAAAACTTGATACAAGTATTCTTGAAAACATAAAGCAAGGGGCTATTTCGGCAGGACATGGTAGAGCACTGTTAGGGATTGCTGATATGAATGAACAAAAACTTATGGCAAGTAGAATTATTCAAGAAGGGCTATCTGTTAGAGAATTGGAAAAGATCATCGCTCATACACAAGGAAAGCACAAAACAGAAAAGCCCGTAGCAACTAAATCAAAAACGAAAAACCTTCATGCCGAGAGTGTTGGAAGAGAGCTAAGTGAAAAATTTGGTTCGAAGATTCAAGTGAGTGGAGAGAGTAATAAGGGTAAAATAGAAATATTTTACTATAGTAACGAAGAACTTGAGAAAATATTGCAACTATTCAAATAATTGCGAAAACATATGTATATTTAATAACGTAGCGACTAAAAATAGTAAGATGTAATAGAATTAACAATATAGTAAAGAGCAGATACCAAAGTACACGTAACAGAAATATGAATTCTGTAGGGCATAATCTTGACAGTATTCAATAAGAGGAAAAATATGAAAAGCAATATAGGGGAATATATCCTCATTCCATCGTGCACAGTAGATGAAAATGGAGAAATAGTAAAAGCTAACGAAACCATATATGAAGTATTTATTTATGATAATATTGTAGGCGGTAGCATATATGCGCTGACTGGAATATCTTACGAAAAATTAAATAATACTAGTCTTGAACTTCCATTAATAGAACAGGATGGAAAAAAGTTTAGATTAGAAGTGGAAAAATCTGAAAACGAAGAGATAAAGATATATTTCTACGATGTGACGGAATATGAAATCATATCAGAAAAATATAATAATGAAAAAATTTGCATAATGAAAATCAGCATAGATAACTACGAAGAAATGATGCAAGCACTTCCTTACGAAAAAAGAATGCTTTTTTCAGCAGAGATAGATAAAATTGTAAGGGCCTGGAGTTCCACATACGATTCTTCTATCAATAGTCTAAAAAGTGATTCATATATTATACATTTTATGCAAAAACATCTGGATGACATGGTGAAGACAAATTTCAAAATATTAGAAGACATTAGAAATATCGACTTTCAAACCGATTTTCCACCTAGTTTAAGCATTGGTGTAGGTGTTGGCGGTGATTCTTTTATGATTGCGAATGAGTACGCTGACTTTGCGATGGATCTAGCTTTGGGAAGAGGTGGCGATCAAGCTGTAGTAAAAAAGGAAGATGATGTATCCTTTTTTGGCGGGAAAACTCAAGCAGTTGAAATAGTAAATAAAAGAAAATCTCGTGTCGTAGCGCATGCACTTAAAAGGCTAATAAGTACTACAGAAAAAATATTTATTATGGGGCACGCATTTCCTGATATGGATTCGTTTAGTTCTGCTTTGGGGATATACAAAATGTGTATGGAGCAGCACAAGGACGCATATATAGTCATAAATAAATATAACGAAGCTATAGACGAGATAATGATGACGACAAAAAAAATGCAGGTGCACAATATTATCACGGGGAAAGAAGCCGAGAGCATGATATCTCATGATGATCTTCTAGTAGTAGTCGATACGTCGCGTAGCAGTCATGTGGATCATCCGCCGCTACTTAGTAAAGTAGACAGGGTAATAATAATAGACCATCATAGAAAATCTGAGGATTCAATACTTAGTCCCGCATTGTCCTTGATTGAAACATACGCCTCATCTACCGCGGAAATAGTTACTGAGATTCTCAGGTATGCGGAGTTAAAATCTAATATTAGCAAATTTGAGTCCGAAGCTCTCATGGCGGGAATAATCGTAGATACAAACGGATTTTCAATAAATACAGGGGTGCGGACATTTGAATCTGCAGCGTGGCTAAAAAAATCGGGTGCAGACACTACTGCGACAAAAAGATTCTTTCAAAGTGATATTGAAAATTTTAGATTAATATCAAAATCTATAACAGAAACGGTGATAAACCCTGATGGTATTGCCTTTGCTATATGTCCAGATAATCACGACGATGTCCAGATAACCAACGCGAGAATAGCAGACGAATTAATTAATATCAAAGGAGTGGTGGCTAGTTTTGTCGCTGGAGAAAATAATCAAGGAGATACATTTGTAAGCGCCAGATCTCTTGGAGATGTAAATGTGCAAATAATTATGGAAAAGTATGGTGGGGGAGGTCACTTAAATATTGCAGGAGCTAAACTTAAGACCCCAGCAGAAAAATTGATACAAGAATTGAAAGATAATATGCACAAGTTTATGCAGTAAAATAATACAGCGAGTGAAAATGGTTGATTGAATAAATAGGAAAAGAGGACAAAGTGTTAGTAATATTAAAAAAAGACGTAAAAGGTACCGGAAAAGCGGGCGATGTAGTGACAGTAAGTGATGGCTTTGCTCGTAATATGCTATTCCCTAAAGGTCTAGCTATAGCATCTACGGACGCAAACATGAGGAATCTAGAAAAAGAAAAAAAGGAGAGAGATGAAAAGTATGAGCAAGACAAACAATACGCAACAGATCTGTCCAACAAAATCAGTGATATAAAAGTAATAATAAAAACTAAGGCGGGGGAAAATGGGAGAATGTTCGGTGCGATTACATCGAAAGATATCGCCGAAGACCTCGAAAAACAGCATGGAATCGTTGTGGATAAGAAAAAAATAAATCTGTCGAATCCTATTAAGAACACAGGTCAATATGATATAGAAATAAAGTTGTTCACAGAAATCGAGGCTAAATTAAAGGTTGAAGTAGAGGCAATATAATAAACTAAGAAACGCATATAGAAGTAGGAACAGTATAAAAATGAAAAGTAAACAACCTCCATATAACGAAAATGCAGAAAAGGCAGTAGTCGGCGCGGCTATGCTTAGCAATGATGAGATAGAAAACATTAGGGGTATAATAACTCCCCACCATTTTTATAATGAGAACCTAAAATTAATATATAGTATAATTTTGGAGCTTTACTCTAGTGATAGACCAGCAGATCCACTTACAGTAGCTGAGGAACTTGAGAAAAAAAACATGTTGGATAAAGTAGGTGGAATGGATTATGTGGGAAGTCTTACGGGATATCTCCCAACACTAGCCAATGCAGGAGAGTATGCTAAGATTGTATATGAAAAGGCAATACTGAGAAATCTAATAAAAATTGCTAATAACATAGCAGAAAAAAGCTATAGCGCCGAAATTGATGCTGCGGAAATTTTAGAAGAAGCCGAAAAAAAAATCCTAGAAGTTGCAAAAGAAAAACAAAATATAGACTATGTTAGTATAAAGGAAATCTTGAAAGAAAATATAAAAAGGATACATGCGGCATGCGATAAAAGTGGTCAAGTCAGTGGGATTTCTACAGGATTTAAAGACTTGGATAACATGCTCTCTGGCTTGCAAAAATCTGATCTATTCATAATGGCAGGACGTCCTGCTATGGGAAAAACTACATTCGCACTTAATATTGCTAAGAATGTGGCAATGAAGGACAATAATACAGTTATAATATTCAGTTTGGAGATGGCCGATGTGCAGCTAGGTGAAAAACTGATTTCAATGCAAGCAGACGTAGACACAGAGAAAATGAAAAAGGGAGAAGTAAGCGATTCGGATTGGATAGCAATAGGAGAAAGTCTTAACGCATACTCCGAAGCGAATATCTTCATAGATCACTCTTCAGGAATAAGTGTAAATGAAATAAGAAATAAATGTAGAAGGCTAGCTAGCAAGCAGGGTTCTTTGGAGCTTATTGTTATCGACCATTTACAACTGATGGAAACAGGCAAACAAGAGGAAAATAGAAACCAGGAAATAAGTAAGATCACAAGATCACTCAAAGGTTTAGCAAAAGAAATGAACTGTACTGTCATCGCCTTGTGCCAGCTTTCGAGACAACCCGGCACAAGGAAAGGAAATAGGCCAATCTTGTCAGACTTAAGAGATTCGGGATCTATAGAGCAAGATGCGGATATTGTAACTCTTTTGTATAGAGATGATTACTATGATCCTGATACCGAGAAAAAGGGTGTGACGGAAGTAATAATAGCAAAACATAGAAATGGACCTGTGGGAACAGTGGAGCTCGCATGGATTCCAAGAGTTTCAAAATTTGGTAATTTAGCGAGACTGTAAGATGAGAATTGAAAAAGAAACAATAACAGAAGCATATCTCTTTGAGACTCATGTAGAAAACATCTTTATAAACGAATATATGCCAAGCGCACCAGGTGATTATGTTAAAGTATATATCTATGCGCTTTTTCACTGTGAGCATAATATCGGGATAAAGAATTCAGAAATAGCAACTCAATTGGGACTATCTTTAGAAGTGATTAAAAAGGCGTGGACGTACTGGGAAGAAGTAGGTATCATCAAAAAAACACATTATGAACAAGATGTTGACTTTAATTATGATATAATATTTCTCAGTCCGAAGGCTATGTTATACAAAAAAAATATAGTCAAAAAAACTAAAAAGAAGGAGAAAGAAGAAGGAATATTAGCCCGTCAAGAGGTAAAAGAACTTTTTCAAGAAATAGAGAAGGTTTTCAATAGACCTCCTTCACCAGTAGAATTAGAACAAATAAGAAAGTGGACTGAAGAATACAAAATCAAAATCGAGGTAATTTATTATGCTTTGACTTATTCCTCATCGAAAAATATAGCGAATATCAATTACATCGAAAAAATTCTCAAAAACTGGAGAGAAGAAAATTGCAGTACGCTTGAAGAAGTGAAGCAACACGTAGAAAAAACAGAAAAAAGTGCCCAAAATCAAAAAAGGGTAATGAAAGCATTAGGCTTTAATAGGCAACCGACTGAGACTGAAGTAAAGATAATCAACAAGTGGTTCGATACTTACGATTGTAGCATGGAGTACGTTCTTGAAGCATGTTCAAAGACATCGGGAATACAGAACCCCAACATTAATTATGTAAACAGGATAATAGAAAACAACATTGAAAAAAATAGCCGCAGCGGATTTAATGACGATGCGGGAAAAAATATAAAAGTAAACTCAATAGACATAGCAAGATATTATAGTCACTTGCGTGAAACCGCACGTAAAGAAAAAGAGAAAAGGGAGAAGAAAATTCACAAAGAACTCCCCGAAGTAAAAAATAACGAAGAAGAAGTACATAAACTTAACTTAGAATTAATGAACTTGCTGATTGAAGGTAATGATGGCGATGGCAGAGCATTGAAAATAAGGAATAAAATTGAATCCCTCAACAAGGAGCGGGATGATCTTTTAGTTGAAAATGGATATCCTGTAGATTATAAGGAAATAAAGTTTAAATGTAATATGTGTGAAGACACAGGGGTTACGGACAATGGCGAAAAGTGCCGTTGTGAAAAAGAGTGCATAGAGGAAATTAATAATAGAAAATAAAAAGGAAATAGTAAAGAAGGAGAGGAGTTATATATGAAGTCGATATTCAAAAAAGATAGAAAAAAAGAAAAAGCTAAATCAATTTCAAATGCAACGACTATCACGATAAAAAAAGTTGATCAGGTCTGGGAGTTGCCACAAAAAGAAATTACTGAAAAAAAGCAAATAGAAACAGTAGAAAAAACAGAAAACAACACTGTTGTTGCCGTAGAATCTACGAAAATGGAAGTCGAAGATAAAACACCTATTACTGATTTAGTAGAAAAAGAAAAAGAAAAAACGAGCAAGAAAAAGATTAAAGCGGATCCAAAGAGTTTAGCAAAGGCCGAGAAAAAAACTGAGAAAAAGGCAAAGAAGCAAGAAAGAAAACTCAACAAACAGGAACTTAGGAATCAAAAAAGAGAAAAGTCATTTTTTTGGAAAAAATACAGAGCGCTAAAAAGAGGAATAGTGCATCTCTGTCTTGACTTCCAGGATTTTTGCGGAGAAATAATAGAAAGTTACGACATTTCTTACAAAAAAACAAACAAGAGATACCATATATTCCTCAGAAATAAAGCATTTTTAACACACTCAATAAAAGTACACTTGGATAAATACTCGAAGGTATATGCGTCATATTTTTTTGCTGCCCTTATAATTAGTGTGGGATTTGTATTAATCATAGATTCTGTAACTTGTTATGCATACACATATAATGGAAGATTGTTGGGATATGTCAAAAATCAAAGTGATGTAGTAGATGTGTTAGGCATGGTTGAAGACGGATTATCTGATGAACATGGAAGAGACATCCAAATAAATGTAGGTGAAAATATCGAATTTGAAGAAACTACTGTTTTTGATAAAGAGGTAGATACTCCACATGTAATACTAAATACATTGACATATATGCAAGATATAGAAGCTTCGGCATATGGAATTTATATAGAAGGAATCTTAATAACCAAAGTCGAAAATAAAGATATAGCGGAAGATGTGCTGGAAAGTGTCAAAGACTATTACGCTCCGGAAAAAGAAGGCGTGACATATGATGAAGTCGCTTTTTCTGAGGAAGTTGTGATTGAAGAACTTCAATCGAAACTTGGAGACATTTCAAATGAAGAATCCGCGGTTTCTCAAATAATAAGTGCAGAAAAGAAAGGTGAATCCTATGTTGTGCAACCAGCAGAGACATTCGTGGGAATAGCAAGCAAGCTTGAAATGACGCAAGAAGAACTGTTAGCAATAAACCCTGATGTTGAGAAAGACCCTGAAACAGACACATACATAGTTACCGAAGGACAAAGACTAATATCAGCACTAGCTTCGCCAGTACTGACAGTTACTGCAAAAGCCAACGTAAATTATCAAGTAGAAGTTGACTTTGAGGAAACTAAAAACAATACTAGTAATCTATATCAAGGGGAAACTGTAGTAAGAACTCCAGGAGTAGTAGGTATTAACGAGTTGGTAGCGGATATAACATATGTAAACGGCGTAGAAGTAAGCAGGAATGTTATAAGTGAAACTGTAATTAGAGAACCTGTGACACAGGTTGTAGATTATGGAACAAGTCCTACTCCTCCCGCTGTAGCCTCAGGAAACTTCCAACTTCCTACATATGGGTATGTAATTTCATCTCCTTATGGGGCTAGATGGGGTGGTTTTCACTCTGGTATAGATTTGTCTGCGGGAATGGGTACCGCGATATATGCGGCAGATGGAGGGACCGTCACATCCGCAGGATGGCAAGGTTCGTATGGTTATGCTATCGACATTAGCCATGGCAACGGACTTTCTACGAAATATGCCCATTTAAGCTCTATTTCTGTTAGCATAGGAGATGCTGTATTTAAAGGTGAAAGAATAGGTGGAATGGGATCGACTGGTGTATCTTCGGGAAGTCATTTGCACTTTGAAATAAGAGTAAACGGCAGTCACGTAAATCCATCGTATTACTTATCATTCTAAGCAGAAGTGATAAATCATGAAACACGGGAAAAAGAAAAAAAAATCAAAACCAAATACGAAGAGAGAAAAATTAATAAAGAGATTATCTGCAATAATACTAGGAATATTCCTAGTATCTGCAATCTTTACTGTAATCGACATAACGCAACTGTTGTTTGAAAACAGAAAACTGGAAGTTGAAAAAGACGAAAACGAAAAGTTGCTGAACCAAGTGGAAGATGAACTGAAAAATGTGAATAGTGATGAATACGTAGAAGATAGGGCAAGAAAGCAATTCAATATGATCAATCCTGGTGAAAAACTATACATAATAGAAGGAATCACAGAGAAAGATCCAAGTGATGCTTCCGAAGTTAATGATAATGAAAATAAAGAGGAAACACCGGAGTAATATTTGGTATAAAATCAATATGAGTAATAAAAATATCAGCCAAGCGATAGTAGTAGAGGGGAGAGATGATAGTGCGGCGATTAGGCGCGCATTGGATGCTTTTACTATAGAAACGCATGGATATGGAATAAGAGAATCGACGTGGATTCAAATAGAAAAAGCGTACAACGAAAGAGGAATAATAATATTCACAGATCCTGATTACTCGGGAGAACAGATACGCAAAAAAGTAGCAGCAAGATTTCCGAAGGCAAAACATGCGTACCTGTCAAAAAATAAGGCGACCAAAAATGGAAACATAGGAGTAGAGAATGCTTCTCCTTTCGATATCATAGAGGCTCTTTTAAATTCGCATGAACCTAGCAATGATAATAGAAAAGAAATAAGTTCATGTTCTTCAAGCATCAATGGGACAAATGATTCAAAGTGTGTAGTTTCCCAGATTCAACATGAATACGGGTGCAGTGATTCCTTTTTTTACACTTTAGAAACACTGGATAAATATGGACTAATCGGATCAGATGGATCAAAAGAAAGAAGAGAGAAACTAGGTGAAAATCTAAGCATCGGATATGCTAATGCAAAAACAATGGTTAGAAAGCTAAACGAATATAAAATTCCAGTCGAGGAATTCAAAAAGGCAATAGGTAAAATATAGATGGCACTTTATACCCCTTCCGATGTCCGTAATATAATAAATGCTAATGACTTCAAAATTGCAAAGAAATATGGGCAGAACTTTTTAGTGGACAAAAATGTGATTGATAAAATCGTAGAATCTTTAGATATTTCATCAGATGACCTCGTGGTGGAGATAGGTCCAGGGTTAGGAGTTCTGACGCAAGAGATTTGCAAAGAAGCAAACGAAGTAATCGCAATAGAGATTGATGAAAAATTATTGCCAATACTTAATCACGAATTAAAAGATAAGAAAAACTTAAAAATTATAAATGACGACTTTTTGAAGACTGACTTGGAAACCCTTCTTGCAGAGCACAAAGAAAAGAACGTTAAATTCGTAGGAAATCTTCCATACTACATAACTACCCCAATCATAATGAAAATACTCGAAAGTAAAGTTCCGTATTGCAGCCTTACAATTATGGTTCAAAAAGAAGTTGGAGAAAGAATCCTCTCTAATCCTGGGAGCAAAAATTATGGAGCTCTAACAGTGGCATGTCAATATTACGCAAATGTAGCGAATATTATTGACGTATCGCGGGAAGTATTTTACCCTAAACCGAATGTGGATTCTTCCGTTATACAACTCAAGTATAATAAACAAAAAGTAGATGTAGAAAACGAGAGATTTTACTTTGAGTGTGTAAGAGCTAGCTTTTCACAAAGAAGAAAAATGATATCTAACAGCCTATCTAATGTAAGTGGAGTAATGAGAGAAGATGTGTATGAAGCGCTTGAATCTTTGAACATACAGCCCTCAAGGCGAGCGGAGACACTTTCTGTACATGAATTTGCAGACATTGCAAATAAATTATACAGCATAAAGGATAATAAATGCATAAAGCAAAAGAATTAATTATAAAGTACGCAAAAAGTACAGTAATGAAAACAGCATATGTTGCTATATCTTTGAATTTAATCATAGAACTATTAGCAAGATTTACGGTGACGCCTATAGGCGGTCTTATTTTTATGATTGAAGAACCTATCGTATTCTTTTATAATTCACTCATAATTTATTCTACGCTGATTCCTCTCATCTTATTCAAAAGACGAATTTTTTACATATCCTTGGTCGGCTCACTTTGGATCGTTCTTGGAGGGGCAAATGGTTATATTCTGACGACAAGAATGACACCTTTTACTGTAAAAGATTTAGCGAATCTAGAAGATGGAATTACTTTAGTAACTAATTACATGGACGTAACTACTATAATCCTGTTAGTCGCATTAGTATTATTAATAATAGGATTTTTCGTAGTTTTGTTTATAAAAGCGCCTAAGCATAAGTCGGGAATAGAATGGAAAAAAAGTATAATAACGACCGCGTGCAGCATTGTATTGACATTTGGTACGACATCGCTCCTTATAAACGTTGGAATTGTAGACACCTTCTTTGGGAATCTTGCATATGCATACAGGGACTTCGGAGTTCCGTATTGTTTTATTAATACTTGGTTAAACACAGGAATCGCTAAACCTGTATCATATAATAGTGCGGACGACGTCATAAGTTTAATAGACGCAAGCCATCTTAACGAAGAGGGGATAGTAGAGCGAGAAATAAAAGACATAGATGAGAATAATCCTAATATACTCTTCTTGCAATTGGAGTCATTTATAGATCCATTGCTCGTTGAAGGGTTAACTTATTCTCAAGATCCTATACCATTTTTTAGATCACTAATGGAAGAATATTCTAGTGGAAAGTTAATAGTGCCTGCTTGCGGTGCGGGCACAGCCAATACAGAATTCGAAGTTATGACGGGATTGAGTGTTAAATTTTTTGGACCAGGAGAATATCCTTATAAATCAATTCTACGTACAGATACGATAGAAAATCTAGCATATAACCTTGGCGACATAGGATATAGTACTCATACTGTGCACAACCATCGCGCGATATTTTATAATAGAGATGAAGTCTTTGCTAATATGGGATATGACTCGTTTACTGCACTTGAATATATGAGTAATGTCCCCAAAACTCCTACTAACTGGGCAAAAGATATGATCTTAAAAGATGAAATCTTAAACATAATGGAAAAGACAGAAGAAAGAGACTATATATATACCATTTCGGTTCAAGGCCACGGAAGTTATCCAACTGAGGAAAGATTGACAAGGCCGAGCATAGAGGTGACGGACGCTCCTACAGAAGAGGATAAGTGGAAGTACGAATATTATGTAAACCAACTATATGAGATGGATTTAGTTGTAAAAGAACTGGTAGAAGAACTTGAAAATTATGATGAGGAAGTCATATTAGTCTTATATGGAGACCATATTCCAGCAATAGATTTAACTGAGGAGATGTATGCCGATGGAGATTTGTATGGCACACAGTATGTAATATGGAGTAATTTTGATCTGCCTAGAGAAGAGAAAACCCTTGCGGCATATGAACTTGCATCAGAAGTTTTAGATCAAGTATCTTTGGAAGTAGGAACAATATTTAACTATCATAATGAAAGCGAACTTGAGGATGAAGCCTTTTACGAAGGACTGAATATGTTAGCATATGATATGCTATACGGAAATAAATATATTTATGGGGAAACCAACCCATACGAACCATCCGATATGTCATTTGGTGTGGACGAAATTATAATAGAGGAAATAGTTACAATAGGTGGAAATTTCTTCATCAAAGGGCAGAACTTCACCGAATTTAGTAAAATCACCTTGGATGGTGAGGAGCTCAATACGATATTTCTTGGCGAAAATATAATTGGACTTCGAGAAGATGTTGACGAAGATGATGTTGGCAAGATGAAGGTGAGCCAAGTAGATCGTTCAAGCAATGAAATAATAAGTACGACGGAGTAAATACTTCAAAGGAGAAAAATGAAAAAACTTACAACCTTGCTATTATTAGTAATTATGATATTAACAGTAGCATCTTGTGGAGAAAGTGCTAGTGATACAGAAGTGACAGAACCGAGTTCGATTTTTGAATTTATGCTCAATGAGGACGAGTCACTAAGCGTAACGTTTAAAGGAGAAGCATACGCCTTGCTTTTGGAGAAAAAGGAAGAATTAGACATGAGTAATTCATATAGTCTCTCTATAGGAGCGAGAATATATGATGTAGAAGATATAGATTTAGGGGTAGTTTACTATGATATATATGTAGATCATGAGGATGCATCTTATACTGTAGATTATCAAGATTTCTTTTTTGCGGTATTTGGAGAAGGCATAACTTTTGAAACCACGGAAGAAAGTGTAACTGTAACTGTATTGCCTGATAATATTGATGGTTTGTATGAAACGGCAAGGTATGCGGAAATTACCATATCGGATCAAGAGTTTAAAACACTATATAGTGAAACCGTTAAATTCTAGTTTAGCAGTTGGCAACTGACTTTTGAAGAGAAATTTGCACTTTACACGAAGAAGAAAATATGCTAAAATTATAAAACGTATTTGCTGAATCAGCAAAAAACAATGTAAAATGCAATAAGAAGGAGAAAAAAAATGAAAAAATTATTATCTTTAATATTAATCGCAATGATGATGTTCACTCTTGTGTCATGCGGGGGAGGTTCTGATGACGGTGGAGATAGCAGCGAGTCTGGTGAAGTTTCAGCTTTCGAAATGATCTTGAATGATGATGACTCAGTAACTGCAATTTTCGGTGGAGAACCATATGCAGCACTTATGGATGCTAAAGAATTGTTAATAATGGATAATTCTTCAGCACTAACTATTGCGGCAATGTTCCTTGATGATGATGATAATGATTTAGGTACATTCTACTACGATATCTATGCTGACCATGATGATGCATCATATTCTGTTGATTATGAAGAATACTACTTTGCATCATTTGACGAAGGAGTTACTTTCGAAGCAACGGACAATAGTGCATCAGTAACTGTTGAACCTGACCTAATCGATGGAATATTCGATAACACTTCTACGGTTAACATATATATTATTGACCAAGAATACGAAATAATTTATGACGAATATTTTAACTTTTAATAAAATATTAAGCAAGTAAACTATTATTTATAAAAGTAAAATCGTAAACTTTGAATAACGCACGTATACGACTAATACAATCAATATCTAAATAAAAAACAAATTCTATATAACCGCTAGTCAGTACTTGATTTAGCGGTTATTAGTAGTTATTAAGGAATTTAATATTTATTTTCAATAAAAGAGTAGGAGTTAACAACCAATGAGAAGAAAAGTAGGGACAGTTACAAGAGGCCTTCGCGCACCAATAATCAGCGATGGTGATGATTTAATCAAAATAGTTGTCGATACAGTACTTGATGTAGCAAGAAGTGGAGAGTTTGAAGTTAATGATAAAGACATAGTTGCTGTCACAGAATCAATTCTCGCACGTTCTCAATCTAACTACGCATCCATCGATAACATAGCGACAGATCTTAGAGAAAAGATGCCAAGTGAGCATATTGGAATTACATTCCCGATATTGAGCCGTAATAGGTTCGCTATATGTCTAAAAGGTTTCGCTAGAGGTGCAAAGAAAATTACATTGATGCTAAGCTACCCTGCAGATGAAGTCGGAAATCACTTGGTGGATATCGAGCGTTTAGACGAAAAGAATGTGAATCCATATACAGATGTATTAACACAAGAACAATTTGAAAGTTTATTTGGCTGTTCTAAGCATACATTCACTGGACTAGACTATGTAAACTATTACAAATCAATTATTGAGAGTGAAAATTGTGAGGCTGAAATTATCTTCTCTAATAACCCTCGTACGATATTAGAGTATACGAAATCTGTACTTACATGTGATATCCATACAAGACAAAGAACGAAAAGAATATTAAAAGAAGCTGGAGCTGACAAGGTTTTGGGTATGGATGATATATTAGCACAAAGCATAGAAGGAAGCGGCTACAATCCACAATATGGATTATTGGGATGTAATAAATCTACAGAAACAATGATCAAACTTTTTCCAAGAGACAGCGAAACCTTTGTAAATGCAGTGCAAGAAAAATTAATTCAAGCGACCGGCAAAAAAGTAGAAGTAATGGTCTATGGAGATGGTGCATTTAAGGACCCTATCGGAAAAATATGGGAGCTTGCAGATCCAGTCGTCTCTCCTGGATATACAAAAGGCCTAGAGGGAACACCGAACGAGTTGAAAATTAAATACTTGGCGGATGATAAGTTTTCCTATCTAAAAGGAGATGAACTCGAAAAGGCAATCAATGAAAGTATAAAAAACAAGACTAAAGAAGAAACTAACTCTATGATGGCACAGGGGACTACTCCACGAAAACTTACAGATCTAATAGGGTCACTGTGCGATTTGACATCTGGAAGCGGTGACAAGGGGACTCCTATAATATACATACAAGGATATTTCGATAACTACACTGTATAGAGCTATATAAGTAAAGAATATAGATAGTAAGTATAAATAAAATATATGTATAGAATACAAGCATATGGAGTATACATGCCTTATGCCAGTAGCAATAATTTAAGGTAAGTTAAATGAGTTTACACACTATTCCTGTTTATGTAAATCACTCGTACAATATATACTGTGGTAGAGGAATAATAGATGATGCTATTGTGCGAATAAAAGAAAAATTTGAAAACTGCAAAATAGCAATCATAACAGATACTACAGTAAGCGAGCAACATGCTTACTTACTCGAAAAGAAATTAAAAAAATTGGGAATGTTTCCTACAATGATAGCATTCCCAAATAACGAAAGCATTAAAACACTTGAAATAGTAGGAAGCATAACTCAGTCGTTGTTTGATATGCGATTTGGTAAGGTGGATGTAATAATTGGATTAGGAGGGGGCACTGTACTAGATGTTGCAGGAGTTGTCTCCTATACCTATTTGGGCGGAATTCCACTTATCCAAATTCCAACGACATATGTCGCTGCAATAGATATGTCTGTAACTAGAGAATATCATGTTAATGCGTCTATATATAAAGAAGTAATTTCTCTTCCTTCAATACCGACTATGGTAATAATTGACTATAATTACTTTGCATCACTGACGGACGAAAATACTAAATCAGCACAAATCGTCTCTGTAAAATACGCTATGATATCTGATGCTTCTATGCTTGAGAATATTGTTCGAGGCGATTTCGAATACATAATTCAACGATGTATTTCTATCAAAAAATCTCTGTTGCAAACATTTTCGCCTAATAATGATGGATTATCTCAACTCCTTAATTTCGGAAATTTGCTGGGTGCAACGATAGAAACTATATCTGGATACCGTATCGATTACTCCAATGCACTGGCGGTGGCGATGAAGATTGAACTCGAGGGGGCATGCAGGTTGCAGCTATCTAGGGGCGTTGATGCTGTATATTCAGAATTTCTCGAGAGTATTTCGATTACCCCTAAAGCTGACATAGAGACCAAGAACCTAATAGAATTATATCTGACAAAATTGAAAATTCAAGAGGGAAAAGTATCAATTCCAATAGTGGAAGAAGTAGGAAAATGTCACTTGTATCAACTTACAAGTAGGGAGTTAGAAGTATATATTTCACAATCTTAGTTCGAGCTGCATGTTTCTGTAATATAATTACTAATAATGGATGCATAGTTTAAATTTAAGAATATGTGACAATAGTAACAACTAAAGATATAATCATAATAAATAAAAAAGCACCAAGTAATGCTTGCGTATATCTTGTTAGACTTAAAGTCTAGCATCTATGGCGCTACTTAACTTGGTGCTTTTTGGTTATAGTTATTATATATAAAAAGCAACTAAATCACATTGTTATAGTAAGTTATTAAAGCAATTTATCTGAATAGTTTTCGAGAATATAATCCATATCCTTGTCTCCTCTGCCGCTCAGATTTACAAGTATTGATCCTGGATTATCTGTATCCCGTGCTCTTTTGATAGCATATGCAAGGGCATGTGAACTCTCGATAGCCGGAATAATTCCTTCTAGTTTGCATAGAGCGAAGAAGGCATCAATTGCTTCCTCATCAGATACAGCCGTATATTTAACTCTTCCAATGTCACGCAAAAATGCATGTTCAGGTCCAGTTGAAGGATAATCCAATCCGCTTGCTACAGAGTAAACTGGAGCAGGTTCACCCTCTTTATCCTTTAGCATAATGCTTTCAAATCCATGCATAACTCCTTTTTCTCCGAAAGTCAGAGAGGCAGCATGATCTCCGAGTGTAGTCCCTCTACCAAGGGGCTCTATCCCAATAATATCAACAGGATCATCTATAAATGGTATAAATAAGCCCGCTGCATTACTTCCGCCTCCTACACACGCAACAATTTCGTTAGGAAGATGTCCCGTAATATCCTTAAATTGCGCTCTAGCTTCTTCGCCTACCACAACTTGGAAATCTCTAACCATCATAGGGAAGGGATGTGGTCCAACTACGGATCCGATACAGTATATCGAATTTTTGTAATCTTTTTGATATGCCTCAAATGCAGAATCAACAGCTTCCTTGAGTGTTTTTAGACCATGAGTGACTGGGACTACTTTAGTTCCAAGCAACTTCATTCTTGCTACATTAGGAGCCTGTTTTGCAATATCTACTGCTCCCATGTGAATCTCACACTCAAGTCCGAAGAAAGCAGCCGCCGTAGCAAGTGCAACACCATGTTGTCCAGCACCAGTTTCGGCAATTAGCTTCTTTTTTCCCATGTATTGCGCTAGAAGGCCTTCTCCCATACAGTGATTAAGTTTATGGGCACCTGTGTGGTTAAGATCTTCTCTTTTTAAGTAAATTTGAGTCGTTCCTAGTTTTTTTGATAGTCGCTCGCAATGATAAACAGGAGTTGGTCTTCCTTGGAATTCTTTTCTAATTCTGCGAAGTTCATTGATAAATTTTGCCGATTGGCAAATCGTATTGTATGCGACAGTTACTTCATTTAAAGCTTCTTCTAATTCGGGTGGTAAATATGTTCCGCCATATTCTCCAAATCTTCCATCTTTAGTAGGGATATCTTTTATATATCTATCGTAAGTTTTTATTTCGTAATTATTATTCATTTTTTTCTCCTTTAGTGTTTTTTGAAAGTACGCGAGGTAGCTCGCTATAAGAAACTTGTATTCAAAGAGTTCTCAAGCGCTACTTCAGTGGTGTAGTCGACATATGCTAAAATACAGGCGTTACCGCCATAGTTTAGAAGGATATAGCCCTTTGCTTTTTAATCGCTTAATTGCATTGGAAACCTCTTCCTTATCTTGTGCATACGTAACTCCGTGCCATTCGTCCTCCGAACGAAGCACTTTCGCTCTAGTCGTTCCATTTTTTATAAGTGTATCCACGGCCTGAGGGATATAAAACTCAGCGCTCGCGGGATTAGTGATCATTGCATTTTCTAAAAAAGAAGGGAAGATTCCCTCGATTTCATTTATGAAGCCAGTAGAAAATCCCCAGAAGTTCATAGAAACAGTTGTTTTAGGTGCAAGTACGATAGTTCCACTTTCGATTTTACTTTCAATATTGTCATTGTTTCTCATTATTTTAGTGTGTTCTGTTATGTCCTTCAAATAGTGGTTTTCATCAACCACGCAAACTCCTCTTGCTACGGTTCCATTTTCTGTTAATGTTTTTTCAAGTTCATATCCTATCATGCAAGTTTCGTATTTTACATCAGATGCAATAGTCGAGTCCTGCGTAAGGAATTGAAACATGTATATAAATCCATTTTTACCATAATAGTCATCAGCATTGATAACCGCAAAAGGACCATCTACATATGGACCAGCTGTCAAGATGGCGTGCGCAGTTCCCCAAGGCTTAGTTCTGCCCTCGGGTGCAATATATGGAGCTGGAATATCGGTAACATCTTGAAATGCATACTCAACATCAATGTGTTTTGCCGCTCCATTTTCGATAATTTTTCTGAAATCATCTTCTATTTCTTTTTTAATAACAAAAACGACTTTTTCAAAGCCAGCTTCTTTTGCATCAAAAAGTGAAAAGTCCAAAATAACTTCTCCATTTTCTGTTACAGGCTCAATCTGCTTAAGCCCTCCAAAACGAGAACCCATTCCAGCAGCCATAATTACCAATGTAGGTTTCATATAGAACATCCCTTCTCACGAAATATATAGCAAGTATTATACCATGTATATATGGTATAGACAAGGGGAAGAGGGAAAAAAATAATATTTAGGTGGATTGTAGATAAAATGAATCATTTACTATACCCTTCATTTATAGTTATGATTCGGCACAATTAATCTAGTATTGGGAAAAATTATGCAGGGGAAGTGCTTGCAAAAAAGATTTATTTTCGATATAATATAGTGAAAATGATTGAGAGCGCATGATGGTTAAGCATTGTGTGATAGAAAGGGAGTATACATGAGAAAAATTATTTCTACAACTAATGCGCCTGCAGCTGTAGGTCCGTATTCGCAAGCAAATTTAGTAGGCAATATGCTTTACTGTTCAGGTCAAATTCCATTAGATCCTGCTACGGGAGATATTGTCGGTAATGATATCGAAGCACAAACTCATCAAGTTTTTGCAAACATCAAAGCTGTGTTAGAAGCAGCGGGAACTGATCTTAGTAACGTAATCAAGACAACATGTTTCTTGCAAGACATTTCTGATTTCGTGAAAATGAATGAAGTATATGCATCATATTTTTCTGATGGAGTATATCCATCACGTTCTGCTTTCGAAGTAGCAAAACTTCCTAAAAATGCATTAGTTGAAATAGAAGTAATTGCAATAGTAAACTAATATAATACGAGAGCAATAAAAAGAAAATCTTGGAACAAAATTTAAGTGAGCAGTCGCGAAATAATCGTGATAATATTTTCATATAATTTGCAGTATAAAGGAACAGTGTATAAAGAATAACGCAATAATTCATGCGATATTAAGTTATAGAGGTAAGAAGAAAAAGGAAGGAGATACGTGATGCGCTATAAAAAACGTATCGCGAAAGAGAGAATGGAAAAAGTATACGAAGGAAAAACAAAAGACGTGTTTAAGTTGGAAAATGGAAATTATCTTTTATCTTTTAAAGATGATTGTACAGGAAAAGACGGAGTTTTTGATCCAGGCGAAAATACAGTGGGATTAACTATTGATGGAATCGGGAAAGAAAACCTCAAAACTTCAATCAAATATTTCGATATGCTACAAAAAGCTGGCATCAAAACACACTACGTAAATGCAGATGTTGATAATTCTACTATGGAAGTCCTTGAGGCTAAGCCGTTTGGCAAAGGATTAGAAGTAATATGCAGACTTAAAGCTACAGGTAGTTTTATCAAAAGATATGGTGAATATATCAAAGATGGCACTCCTTTTCCAGATGGATATGTAGAAACTACATTGAAAGATGATGCTAAAGGAGATCCCCTTATCACAAGCGAAGGATTGGAAGCTTTGGGAATAATGAGCCAAGAGTTGTTCAACAAAATGAAAGTAGACACATACAAAATTACTAAATTACTAGCTGACGACTTAGCTACAAAAGGACTAGAGCTTTGGGATATCAAATTTGAATTTGGATATAACAATGGCGAAGTTATATTGATTGATGAGATTGCAAGCGGAAATATGCGTGTTTATAAAGATGGAGTAAGAGTAGATCCATTAGAATTAACACAACTTATACTAGCTTAATAAAGCTAATTTTCCTATAGTGGGGAACTAAGTGCTTGTGCATTATTGCTATAGAGATAACACGTGCTGATACTAAAAGGGGGGATTACATCCCCCCTTTTAGTATGTATATTTCAATAGATTCTTTCAATACTTTGCAGATTTTTTATCTATGTACTACTCATATTTAATTCATATTTGCTATACTTCTAGTAGTTTTGTGAAAAACTCTACACCATATACGAGAGCCTTTTCATCGAAGTCGAATGTGTCGGCATGAAGAGGCATGCTTACATCAATTCCCAAAAAGAAGAAAACAGAAGGGGCTTTGGTTCCATAAATGGAAAAATCCTCCACGATTAATGATGGTTCATCCAATATCGTGATTTCATCAGGGAAGGTAGAAACAATTGTCTCGAAAAGTGTGTTATCGTTAATTACTGGAGGGTAGCCGTCGATCATTGTAATTGCTACCTGACAGCCTGTTTCTTTTTCTATGTTTTTCGCAATTTCAAAAATACGTGATTTCATATAGTTGCAAGTTTTCTCGTCAAAAGTACGCAAGCTTCCCGTGAAAGATGTATATGCACTGATTGCATTGCCAACCGTTCCACTTACCATTTTGCCAAATTTGATAAGTCTAAAGATATCGGAATCTATTTCATTAGCCTCCATTTCGTATGTAGACAGGAGGAATTTTGCGCCTGCTACCATAGCATCTTTGCCTTGTGATGCTTTTGCAACATGGGTGCTGAATCCCTTTATCTCGACAGTAATGTCAGTACATTTAGCCATCAATGCTCCCGGCCTAGAGGCAACAGTGCCAATTGGTAAATCCGGCCATAGATGACAACCGTATGCTTTTTTGATAGCATATTTTTCAAAAAGTCCACTGTCACAAATATCCTGTGCTCCCCCAGTAGATTCCTCCGCTGGTTGGAAAATAAGCATAACATTATATTTTGGATTTTCTTCTACGGTATTTAAATACTGTGCGAAAGTTAGAAGCATCGACATGTGTCCGTCATGCCCACACGCGTGCATTTTGCCCTCGTGCGTAGACTTATAGTCATGAGTATTTTTCTCAAAAATCGGAAGCGCATCCATGTCACTTCGGTAGGCGATTGCCTCTTTGGCACCAAAGTCAAAAAATGCACAGACTGCGTTGGTATCAGGATAAAGCAATTCGCAATTAAGTTTTTTGAGTTCATTATTTACGTACGCAAAAGTTTTAGGTAAATCTTTATTAATTTCGGGGATTTGATGAAGGTCTCGACGATATTTTATTAGCTTTTCAATCATAATTTTTCCTTTCGATTAAAAACTTGTTCTTTAATACTTTTAAATTCACATATTCCATATTATAGCTTTAATCACAGTCATATACAAGTGGAATAAATCTAAAGACTGCTTATGATTTTGTATGAAATAAGAAGAAATACTATTAATTCTTGACAACACCTCTCCAAATATGTTAAGTTTTTAGCTAGATAGAGGTCGCAAAAACGACACCCATGTAGGAGCCGACGGGCAATGAGTACATCGTGGTAGCAATTTTGCCGAATTTTGTAGATAGGTGTATCTGCAAAATGGGGTTATGGATAATATCCATAAAACTGTCTGTGTGGGAGAGAAATTCCCGCCAGGGGTGCTGTCGGTTTGTTTGATGATAAATATCATATTTATTATTACATGTTCAATGTATCCAGACGGGCCGTGCCTGTCTATTTTTTTATCCTAAATGAAATTATGATGTAAAAAGGAAGGGTTTATTGATGAATTTGAAAGAATTAAAAGGGTCCATAGTGGCTCTAGTTACACCATTTAATGAAGATGGATCGATCGATTTTGACTCGCTAGGAGATCTCATCGAGTGGCATATTGCAAGTGGTACTGATGCTATCTTGACACTTGGAACGACCGGCGAGACGTCGACCACTACCGCAGAAGAAGATGTTAATATTTGTAAGTTTACAGTTGACAAAGTGGCAAAAAGAGTTCCTGTTATAGCAGGAGCTGGATCGAATTCCACTCAGACAATGTTAGAGAAAAGCTTAAAGTTCGAAAAATTAGGTGCCGACGCGCTTCTCGTGATTTCTCCATACTATAACAAGACGAATGAAGAGGGGATGTGTCAACATTTTTACACAACTGCAGATGCTGTGAATATTCCATGCATTCTATATAATGTTCCAGGAAGAACGGGCTGCACCATATCCGAAAGTGTCGTAGAAAGACTAAGTAAACATCCGAACATTTGTGGAATCAAAGAAGCCTCGGGAAACATGAGTTTTGTTGCGAAGATTGCAAGATATATAAGCGATGATTTTGCGTTATATTGTGGAGACGATGATTTAGTTGTGCCAATGCTATCTCTAGGCGCATCAGGTGTCATATCAGTAGCTGCAAATATAGTTCCAGAAGAAGTGCACGAAATGGTAAAAGATTTTATGATGGGAGAAACAAAGAGAGCTGCTCAGACGCAACTGAGATTGCTTAGGCTTATCAATAATCTATTCACAGAAGTAAATCCTATACCTGTGAAAACTGCCTTGGCACTGATGGATAAATGCAATGGGAAAATGCGACTTCCTTTATATCCTATGAGTGATAGTGCCAAGAAAAATTTGGTAGATGCCATGAAAGAAGTGGGATTAATATAGACGATGTGCAAAAGTAGAGAAGCAGTACAATCAATTAATGTTCCTACTATAAAAACAGAATTTTATGGTAGGAAATATCAATGTAAAATGGAAGGGCATAATTTAAAATGAAGTTAATAATAGTGGGATCGGGTAGAATGGGACATATGATAAAGGAGCAAGCCACAGATGCTGGCGATGACGTTGTGATGATTATAGACGAAAGTAACATAGCAGAACTCGCTACTTTGGCTAAAGTAGCGGATATTGTGATCGATTTCTCTGTTCCTCAAGCTCTCCCCCAGATTGCTCAATACGTTAAGAGGACTTTGACGCCACTTGTAAGTGGTACTACCGGATATAACCCGGAAGAGCTTTCTGATTTAAAATCATTAGGGCAACATATTCCGGTATTATACAGCGCCAATTATTCTTTTGGTGTGGCCGCGATGAGAAAAATTCTAGAGCAGTTCTCCAAATTTATGATGGACTCTGGATTTGAAGCGGAGCTAGTGGAAACACACCATAGCAAAAAAGTAGACGCTCCGAGCGGTACGGCAAAATTGTTATTAGATGCAGTCGACCCTAAAAAGGAATATACACCTATCTATGGCAGAAGTGGAATATGTGGTGAAAGGGACAAAAAAGAAATTGGAGTACACGCAGTCAGAGGAGGAACGATTGCTGGAACTCATTCTGTAACTTTCTATGGTGAAGATGAAAGCATAGAAATAACGCACACAGCAACTAGCAGAAGGATTTTTGCAGTAGGTGCACTTAATGCAGCAAAAAAGCTATACGAGAAGTCGCCAGGATTATATGAATTTGACGGTATAATGTTTTAGAATAAATTGTGGATATAAAGGAGCAAAAAATGGATGCATACGAAATTATTAAGTATATCAGTGAATCAAAAAAGAAAACGCCTATTAAGCTATTTGTCAAAGAAAAATCACCAATTGAGTTTTCTAATTGCAAGGTTTTCGGAGTAGGCGATAAGGTTGTGTTTGGAGATTGGGAAGACATTCAGCCAACTTTAGATGCGAATAAGGATAATATTGTGGATGTAGTGATTGAAAACGACTGCAGAAACAGTGCAATTCCTTTGCTAGATACTAAAAATGTCAAAGCGCGCATTGAGCCAGGTTCGATTATACGTGAACAGGTAGAAATAGGTGACAATGCTGTAATCATGATGGGGGCAATTATTAACATAGGAGCTGTTATCGGAAGTGGGACGATGATCGATATGGGTGCAATATTAGGTGGAAGGGCTACGGTAGGTAAAAACTGCCACGTAGGTGCTGGTGCCGTATTGGCTGGGGTAGTTGAGCCGCCGAGTGCTTCTCCGGTAATAGTTGAGGATGATGTTTTGATCGGCGCAAACGCTGTGGTTCTAGAAGGAGTTCGTATTGGGCAAAATTCAGTTGTTGCAGCAGGGTCAATAGTTGTCGAGGATGTTCCTCCTAACAGTGTAGTTGCAGGAATTCCGGGCCGAGTAATTAAACAGAAAAATGAGAAAACCGCTTCGAAAACAGAGCTAGTGGAAGCACTAAGGACCCTATAAAATGGATATGACAAACCATTTGAATCCCTTTGTGAAAAAGATCTATCCAAGTGGAATTAGAAAATTTTCCGCACTCGCTAATGAAAAAGAAGGATGCATTTCGCTGACGCTAGGAGAACCCGATTTCGATACTCCACAGACAATTAAGGACAAGGTGCAACAATCCTTGTCCAATAATTTGACGCATTATCCTGATAATCCAGGTTATGAGTTTTTGCGAAAAGAAATTTCTAACTTCGAGCGAGAAAAAAACAATCTCGATTATTCGCCCGAGGAGGTTATTGTTACATGTGGCGCGACTCAAGGACTACATACTGTTTTTTCTTCAATAATAGAAAATGGGGATCAAGTAATAATACCTACTCCAGATTTTTTATTGTACGATATGCAGGTGACTATGAATGGCGGAGAGTGCATTAATCTAAATACTGCAATACATGATTTCCAGATAAAAAAAGGTGATTTAGAGGCGGTATATACAGAAAAAACTAAGGCGATAATATTAAACTCACCTAACAATCCAACAGGCTGTATTTATAGTAAAGAAACGCTACAAGTAATTTATGAATTCTTCAAAGATAAGCCTGTTTTTATAATTTGCGATGAAGTATATAGTCAGCTAGTATTTACAGAAGAATATATATCATTCGCATCATTTAGCGACCTAAAAGATAGGATAATTATTGTTCAAAGCTTTTCAAAACCATATGCAATGACGGGGTGGAGGGTAGGATACATAATGGCTGATAAGTCGATAATAAATACCCTGAAGTTGGTCAGTCAATATACAATAACATCGATTCCAGCATTTGTTCAAACAGCGTGTGTACAGGCTCTCAGTTATGATATAACTGAAATGGTGAGTACTTTCAAAAATCGACGAGATTATGTATTTTCAAGACTGATTAAATTGGGGCTTGAGGTTTCAAAGCCGGAAGGTGCTTTCTATGTATTTCCTTCAATAGAAGAATTTGGAATATTGTCTGAAGAATTCTGTGCCGAAATGATTGAAAAGGTGGGGCTCGCGCTTACTCCTGGGTCTTGCTTCGGTTGCGAAGGATATGTGCGGATATCTTATTGCTATAGCGATGAGATTCTTGTAAAAGGCATGGATAGACTTGAGCAGTTTATTGATATAATTAGGAATAGCCGATAAGATTCAATAAATCATATAAGAGTGAATTGAAAAGATTATGTTTGACAAATGACCTGTCGATTGATGTGATGAATGTGTGAATTGTGCTTGATAAATCTGTGAAATTAGTGTATAATAGATAAAATAATTTTATCAAAATATTCTTATTATTCTAAATGATGTTGTGTAAATGAATGGAGGCACAAAAAATGAGCGCAATAAAATTAAATTTGGTATTCAAAAAAGTTTTAGCAATTTTAGTCGTAGTAGGACTAATTGTTGGAATGGCGCCTGTTGCTCCCGTAATTGCGGAGGGAAATACCACACCTCCTACAATAACATACGAAGCATATGAGTTTGATCACTACTCAAACCCACCAGGTGCAAAGATCGTAGAAAAAACAACAACAGCAACAAGTGATGGAAGCGGCGGATATGAAATAGCAAAAGAACCATCTGCTGGATATACACACTACTTCGCCGATAATACGTATTTGATTGGTTGGAAACTAAAGGGAGATGTAACAAATACTAAACTATCATTTCCACTAGCAGTAAGTGGCGATACAGCAATTGAACCAATATGGGGGAATATTATCACATCGCAATCGGTAGACTTTCAATTGATACCTGCGATCGATGGTGAAACAAGATACTCTGCAACATTTACAATAAAATTAAGTGCAGATTATGCAAATAAAGTAGATCAAGTAAAGTATCTATATTATAGCGGAAAAGAAGCAACCGTATCGCAAGATGGTCTGACATATACATTCACATATTTAGGATATAAAGACTTAGGACACCTACCTAGTGCAAATCTGAAGATTCCAGTATACTTATTCAATAACGGAGCTTATTTAGATGGAATAACTTTAAATACAGTAACAAGCCCAGAAGCACAGGCAGTGCTAGTAGACTTTGAGGTAATGGGAACAGATGGAAAAGAGCATTCAACAATAAAGGTGCCAGAAGGAACAA
>CAYJGJ010000005.1:16064-65944 GCA_964370025.1 uncultured Oscillospiraceae bacterium | reverse complement strand
ACTTGGTGGGCAGCTGCCTGGGAAAGTAGGACGTTGCCGGTTTTAAAAGAATGGTTCTGTTAATATGGTTAGCAGGGCTATTTTTTTTGCTTTTTGAGTATTTCACATCTAATTGCTACATACATGTCGAGAAGTCATACATGGTTTTAGGCTATTTTATTCCAATTTATTCGATGTTAATTTTGGTGGATTTAAAAAAAGTGTAGTAACTTATATTACTACACATATATATTTATTTTTGATTTAATTCACTTAAGATTTCTTTTATTACTATACGCTCATCGAAGGGAAGTTTTTCTCCGTTTATCTCCTGATAGTCTTCGTGTCCTTTTCCAGCCAGCAATATCACGTCTCCTTCTTGTGCATTTTGAATGCTATACTTTATAGCGTCACGTCTGTTTGGTATTTCTATATATCTACCTTCTGTTTTGCTCATACCTAGTTTGATGTCATCCAATATATCGAATACACTCTCGTATCGATTATTGTCTGCAGTAATAATTGATAAGTCAGCGAGCCTTCCAGAAACTTCTCCCATTTCATATCGTCGAACTTTAGGACGATTTCCACCAGCTCCAAACAGACAAACAATTCTTTTGGGATTGTAATCCCTGATTGTAGAGAGAACACTTTGCAAGCTAATCGCATTGTGTGCATAGTCAAGCAAGAGAGTGAAATTGTCAGATATGTTTACAGGCTCGACACGGCCTTTTGCTTTTGCTGTAGTAAGGCCTTTCACGATTGAATCTTCATCTACTCCAAAGTTTATACAAGTGGCAAGAGCTGCTAAAGCATTGTAAGAATTAAACTTTCCGGGCAAGTTGATTTTGAGATCTAACTTTATTTTGCCAGTTACTTTGAGCGTAGATCCTAGTATTGAGGAGTCAGAAGTTAATTTGCTTTCAGTGCATCGATAATCGGCATTATCACTAAATCCAAAACTAGTGACTTGGCAAGTATGTCCACTAAGAATCTCGTTGATGTTTTCATCGTCAAAGTTTAGTACACCATTTTTGCACATGCGAAAAAGTTCTGATTTGCATTGTAAGTACTCATCCATATCCTTGTGCTCGACGCCACCGATATGGTCTTCTGAGAAGTTTGTAAAAACACCGCAATCAAAATTGAATCCGTAGACCCGTTTATCTCTAATTCCCAAAGAGGAAACTTCCATTACACAAAAATCACATCCTTCGTCTACTAATTTAGCCATGTATTTTTGTACAAGGTAGCTTTGAGGCGTAGTATTCTCAAGTCTAATTATTTCGTCGCCGATTAGAAGTCCTATCGTCCCTATTACACCGACTTTATAACCAGAAGATTCTAAAATGCTTTTTATTAGGATGCTTGTTGTTGTTTTTCCTTTAGTTCCCGTGATACCAATAGTTTTTATTTTTTCAAATGGTTTATTAAAGTAATGTGCAGAAAGAAGTGCTAGTGCTTTTTTTGTATCTTTTACGATTATATATGGGATTTTTGATTCGATCTCTTTTTCAGCAATTATTAGTTTTGCTCCTCTCTCAGCTGCAGAAATTGCATAGCTGTGTCCATCTGTATTAGCACCGTCGATACAAACAAAAATGCAGTTTTCAATTGCTTCTCTTGAGTCATATATTATGTTACTTACTTCAAAATCTATTTCACAGTTGTAATTAATATTGCATAGTCCAAGAATTTTGCTTGCCTTCATTGATATTTCCTCCGCCACAATAAAGTGTATATTTTTAGAACAATTTTTCATTATTGTATCATTATTGTAAAATATTGTAAATAAAAAACTATTTTACATAAAGTAAAAAGGTGAAGGCTCTAAAGATAGGAACAAGTATTTTGGGTTTGAAAAAATATATAAATATTGAAGAATGCCAATAACTCTTCTTTTGAGATATTGGCATGTAAAAGAATGTGGTCTAACTAATCAAGTGCAATCCAGTAAGTGATTCAATAATAGTATGTATTGAGGGGTTAAGGGTAAGTAAATTGATCTAAAAAAAATAATTAGGTTCTATCATAAACTCAGCTAAATTGCAGTGTTTTGTTTAAACCATTTTCTTGTGTTATTGGCGTACTTCACTAGCATTAGCATTACTGGAACTTCTACTAGTACGCCAACGATTGTCGCAAGTGCAACAGGGCTGTCAGCCCCGAATAGCGAGATTGCAACAGCAACTGATAATTCAAAGAAATTTGATGCACCTATCATTCCAGCAGGAGCTGCTATATTATGCGGTAGTTTCAGTTTTTTTGAGCCGAAATATGCTATAAAGAATATCAATACAGTTTGTATTGTCAATGGTATAGCAATTAGTATTATATGCAAGGGATTATCTAGAATAACCTCTCCTTGTGTTGAGAAAATAATTGTAAGGGTAAGAAGTAATCCTACTATTGTTGCATTTCCGAATTTAGGAATAAAATTTTTCTCAAAATACTCTAATCCCCTTTTTTTCGTTATTATGTTTCTAGTCACGATACCACCTGTAAGAGGAATTACTACGAATAGTACTACCGAAAGAATAAGGGTATCCCAAGGAACAGTAATTCCAGTTACTCCCAATAGGAATGCTACTATAGGGGTAAATGCTGCTAGAATTATTAAGTCGTTAGTAGCTACTTGTACGACTGTATAAGCAGGGTCACCTTTAGTTAAGTGGCTCCATACAAAAACCATTGCTGTACATGGAGCCGCCCCAAGTAGTACCGCTCCTGCAAGATAATCTGTCGCGAGCTCTGTTGGTATAAATGTTTCGAATACCACAAAGAAAAAAAACCATGCTATTCCAAACATAGTAAATGGTTTAATTAGCCAATTAGTGGTCCAAGTTACAAATAGACCTTTGGGATTTTTTCCTACATTTTTTATGCTTTGAAAATCTACTTTGAGCATCATTGGATATATCATTATCCATATCAAAATAGCGATAGGTATTGATACGTTTGAGTACTCGAGTTTCCCTAAAGTATCAGGAATGGTAGGTAAGAACTCACCTACCAATATTCCTACTATCATGCATAAAATCACCCAAACAGTAAGATATCTTTCAAAAAAACCTATTCCGGTATTTTTTTCTTTTTCCATTATTGGTTATCTCCTTATTATTAATTACCCATATGTATTAGTCGCACATAGATGCAGTTAATGTATCAATCCTCTATTTTTTCTAAAATTGTGATGACATCATTTGATTTTAGCACTTTTCCAACTGAAACAACGTTATCATTTACAACTAATGCGGGAGTTGACATTACTCCGTATGAGGATATTCGGGCAAAGTCAGTTACATGCTCGACTTTCGTTTCTTTTCCCATTTTTGATAGAGCCTCTTTTACATTGTTTTCAAGCTCTACACATTTTTTACATCCAGGTCCCAAAACCTTTATCCATGTATCATTATTTTCGGATTTCTTTTGTGCTTCAATATCGGAAACTCTACACATACTTCCGCAGTCGCACATTGCCATTTCTTCGCCATTGTCGTTGTAGTTTTTTTCTTCTATAGGTGTTGTGTTGCACCCACTTGCACAGTCGCAGTCAACTTGTTCTGTTTTTTGAACTGACTCGCAACTACCTGCACAACCACAATCAGCTTCTTTCTTTTTACCAAAATTAAATAATCCCATAATTAAATCCTCCTATTGTAATTATAACTTTATTACTGTAATATTTATTAAAATTTTTATTATACTATATTGTTTCATTTGTTTTATCTGTGACTGTACTTTAATATAAGTCACTATGATAAAGTTTTCAGCAAGCTGTCTATCGTTTTATCAACGGTTTTCATTTTTTTTTGTGGACTTGTAAAAATTATGTCCACCTGAGAGATTTAACACCTTTTTAAATCCCCTGGATAGAAGTATGTTTTGTGAAGCATTACCAGTTACTCCTTTATTGCAATATGTAACAGTTAGAGTTTCCTTATCAAGTGGTAAATCTGGATTGCGAAGTTTTGAGTGAGGAATATTGATTGCATTTTTTATAGAACCTTTTTGTTTATAATCACTTTCACTTCGTGCATCCACAATTTGTACATCACCTGTAATTGTTTCAAGTTCCAATGAGGTTATTAGATTTCTTCCTCTATTTATTGCATTGTCCAAAATCATGCCAGTATAGTGCACAGGATCTTTTGTTGTTGAAAAGGGTGGCGCATATGCCAAATCAAGATGGAAGATTTCATCTACTGTTGCCCCATATGTGATTAGTGTTGCAAATATGTCTATTCTTTTATCAACCCCCTCATGCCCGATTATTTGTGCTCCGAGTAGCCGACCATCGGCCGTGCTTGCTATGGCTTTTATTATCATTTCTTTACCATTCATATATTCTGGTTTATCGGGTTTAATATTGTGACATACTTTGATTTCATATCCTGCATTCAGCGCTTCTTCTTCATTTAATCCCGTAGTTGCTACGGTAACATCAAGGAATTTAAATATTCCAGTCGATAAGTTTCCTTTATACCTTAGATTCCCTCCTGTAGAAGCATCACCTGCTATACGACCAGTTTTATTTGCAGTAGATCCAAGAGGGCGATAAAGCGAGGTTTCAGTTATTAGTGAAAACGTCTCTATGCAGTCACCACATGCATAAATATCTGCTATGTTAGTTTGCATTGCGGTATTTACTCTTATCGCTTTCGTTTCTCCAAGTGTGATACCGCAGTCTTGGGCAAGTTTAGTATTGGGACGTACCCCAATTGAAATGATAACTATGTCTGCATTAAGTGATGCATCATTTGATAAAGTGACAGTCCCATTTTCGATTTTATTAATCGAGGTGTTTTTTATTATATTGATATTCTTGTTCAAAAGTTCATTTTCAAAGTATGTCGCCATTTCCACATCAAGGGTAGGTGTAATTTTGTCCGCCTGCTCTACAATAGTAACATTCATGTCTAGTTGCAGTAAGTTTTCAAGCATCTCAAATCCAATAAATCCCGAGCCTACAATTACAGCAGTATTTGGATTGTACTTTGATATGAATTCTTTAATTTTGAGCGCATCTTTGATATTCCTAAGGAAAAACACATTGTCGTTATCTATTCCTTTGATATTAGGTTTAACTGGCGTAGCGCCAGTTGCGATAATAAGTTTGTCATATGTGTCTTCAATAATATCGTTGTTTTCTAAATTTACTACAGACAAAACTTTGTTGGTTACATCAATAGCAATTACTTCATAACCAGTTTTTATATTTATATTATATTTGTTTCTAAAAAAAGTTGAATCTCGCGGAGTTAATAGTTCAATACTGCCTACTTCACCTCCAATATAGTATGGAATTCCGCATCCAGAGTAGGAGATGAAAGTGTCTTTTTCGTAAATTGTTATTTCTGCATTTTCATCGTTTCTTCTAGCTTTGGCTGCTGCAGAAGTTCCTGCGGCCACTGCCCCAATTACAATTATTTTCATATTAGTAATACCTTTCATTGTCTGTAAAAAGTTTCGTTTGTGTAGCTTATATGCAAATACTCTAGTAGGAATATTTGAGCTATATTGTTTTATTAGAATGCTAGATATAGCATGTAAAATCCTATTAACGACATCATTAATCCCAAAGTTATTTGTAGTGTTTTACTTAGTTTTCTATATTTATCGTTTTGCGAAAGTCTTTGTACGAAACCTATCCATGTTCCGCAAACGATAGCAAGTATACCGTGTCCAATAGAATACAGTAGCAGCAGTAATATTCCCCAAGCTAAGCTGTCGCTATTGGCTACTATAGCAAGCAAAACAATCAACACTGGAGTCGAACATGGAGAGGAAAAAATTCCGCCTAAAATGCCTGCAATCATTGCACCTACATATCCCTTTTTTTGTTTTTTGATATTAAGTAACTGGAAGGAATAATTTCGTACAATCCCCATGTTTGCAATGCCATCAGCAACATCAAGACGCCTAAAATCAAGTACCACCACGTAGCAGTCGTTCCAATTAAACTTCCGACAGTAGTTGCGATTATTCCAAGTATCGTGAATGTTATGGCAGAACTGAGGGCAAAAGTAAGTGAAAGCGAGAATGCTTTTTTTGTAGTTGTTTCTCCTGTGCCACTGACAAATCCAATTATTAGTGGAACTGATGATAAAGCACAGGGTGTAAATGACGTTAATATGCCTGCTGCAAGAGCAAGTACAGGTGCAAACCATGTATTATTTGTAATTAAGGACGACAATGTATTTAGCCAGGAATCGATCATTTACTCTACCCCCATATCCGCGAGGATTAGTCGCATCTCATCTTCTGTCAGTCCGCCTTGATGAGCTGTAAATGCGAGCTCTCCACTATCGGTATATTCGAACATTTGGAATTGAATAGTTGAAGATACTTTTTCGCTTGGTATATAAGGTGAGCCATCTGCATTGCAAATTATTTGTGTCGGTATTACTTGTATAGGATATCCGTCCGCGCTGCTTGGATTTTTCCAAACATCTACGAATTTTATAATAGCTTCTTCTTGCATTTCCTTGTTTAAGGATATTAATACAGGGGGCATTTCTTTACATGGCACGCAAGAATCCGCACCGAAATCTATAATTATTGGTAATTCATGTTTCTTTAAGTTTTCTAAATTTATGCTTGTAGTATTAAGAGCATAATCCTCAGGGATATTGTTCGACTGGGTAATAGAATTTGAAGATGAATTTTGTACAATCCAAATCCCTCCCGCAATTAATATCATCAGGATTGGAACTATAATTTTTAGAATTTTACTTTTTTTAGCCATTTTTTAATCTCCTATACAAGTAAGTGTTGAAATATGTTGAATAAATAGCCTACTATAATAATTCCACTTGCACAGATTGCGATAAAAGCTCCTAACAATTTCGGTTTGACAGCTTTTCTAAGCATTATCATAGAAGGTAAACTTAGAGTCGTAACTGCCATCATAAAGGAGAGTATCGTACCAAGTTGTGCTCCTTTGCTCAAAAGAGCCTCTGCTATTGGAATTGTCCCGAAAATATCAGCATACATTGGTATTCCAACTAGTGTAGCAAGGATAACGCCGAACGGATTATCACTTCCAAGCACAGTTTCTATAATGCTTTGTGGAATCCAGTTATGAATTACTGCCCCGATTCCTACGCCTGCAAGTATGTATGGAAACACTTTTTTGAAAGTATTTCCAACCTGTTCTTTCGAAAATATCACACGTTCTTTTTTTGTGAGGGTAGGGGATTCTATATTTATATTTCCTGCTGTCAGTATGAAACTTTCAACATGTTTTTCCATACCTAGTTTATCGAGGAGTGACCCGCCTAACACAGCTATTATTAATCCTACGATTACATAGACTATTGCTACTCTCCATCCAAATATGCTCATCAATAAAACCAAGCTACCTAAATCTACCATAGGTGATGATATTAAGAAGCTGAACGTGACGCCTATGGGAAGACCCGCGCTCGTAAATCCCATGAAAAGAGGGATTGAAGAGCATGAACAAAATGGAGTTACTGTTCCAAGAAGTGCTGAAATGATATTTGCCCAAATTCCTTTAAACTTGCTTAGTATTCGTTTGCTTCTTTCCGGTGGAAAAAAACTTTGAATATACGAAATAACAAAGATAAGTGTGCATAATAATACAGTAATCTTGATTACATCGTAGATAAAGAATTGCAAACTGCCACCCCATCTAGATGTGATATCGACACCTAAAGTATTAAGTAAGTTTCCAACTCCATCATTCAGCCATTTCATTCCTAGTATTTGAATCTGAACAAAGTCCCATATTACTCCCATTATCATTCCTCCGCACATATTTGCTACATATATATTTATTTTTTTTGATATTAAATTTTTTTGATATATATTGCTAAAAAAAAGCCGTCAAGCAGACGGTTTTTCGCATTTCTCTAGATTCTCCAAATATACACTGTTTGGGATTTGCGTCGTATTAGGAGTAGTAAGCTTTCCAAGTAGATTAATAGCTGAGATGCTTCCATTTTTTGAAAGTGAATAGTTTACCCATTTTCCATCTTGGGTAGCTGTTACTATTTTTGATTCACACAGTATCTTCATATGATATGAAAGGGCGGTTTGTTTTATTCCAGTCAAATCGGTTAAAACACATGCACATTTTCCCCCATCTCGTAGTAACTCTAGTATTTTGAGCCGTTTTTCATCGCATAGAGCACTGAATATTTTGGAATCTTCTTTGTAATTACTTTTCATAATGTCTCCATTGTGTATTTTTACATCTGTATAAGTCTAATATATCAAAAATTTTTTATTTGTCAATAGTTATATCAATTTTTTTTAATATATTTTTTAAGGTTGCAGTGTTGTATGATTTATTATTGATGTCCAGTATTAAATAGGTGCGAGAGATAGTCAGTAGTTTTGTAATGCTTTAAATATTGAGATAATATCTGTTTTTTCCACTTCGATTTTTTCAGTAGGCTCATTTATATCTTGCAAATAGTGTGCGTCTGAATTGTGGAAAATTTTACACTTCGTAATATACGGATTTGATTGCGATAGAACTATAATTTCAGCATCATTTTTGATTTCAACTGATGTGAATTGGCTGTCCGGGGGGATAAATCCAAGATTAGAAATTAGGCTATTTGTTTGTTTATCGATATGTGCAGGAATCATTACGCCTGCGTACGACTTAATCAAATCATAAAGATCATAAAATGAAATTTGGGTAGCACCTACTAAAGAAATTGACTCGTTTTCTACTACTACATCCTCAAAGTCTAGAATTTGCTGTTTTCCAAATATGCATTCATCGTTAGGTATATTAAGTAACTTTGCATGGACATATTCGTCGAATCTCATCGCAAATTCTAAGGTTGGAAAAAGACATAGTACATGGACTTCTTCTGCAGTTGTAATTTCCATCCCTGGTATTGCTATGATTCCTAGTTGCTTGGCATGATGTAAGACAGAAGGGCAATTTTTACATGAATTATGGTCTGTTACAGCGATGAGATCGAGTCCTTTAATTTTTGCCATTCCGGCTATATTATATGGTGTCATATCATCGCTAGCACATGGCGATAAACATGAATGGATATGTAAGTCATAAGATAGTTGCACTTATATTCTCCTAGTTTATTATTTTGTGATTAAATTATAGACTTTTAGCGCAGCATCAAAAATCGGAAGTTCTGTTTTTAGTACAGTTATTCCTTCAGTAGTGGCTTTTTGTGTGGATGCTTCATCAAGTTGCGCATTTTCAGCTAGTACAATGCACCCTACATCGGTCAATGAGGCGACGGCAATAGTATTCATATTTCCCATTACAGTTATCCATACTCCACTTTCGGGAGCCTTGCTCATTGCGATGCTTAGCAAGTCGCAACAAAAGGGGATAGTTAATTCCCTATTTAAATTATTCCCTTTGCACACTACAGAAAATATATTTTCTTCTATTAGTTTTTCGATTGTCATTTTTCTATCCTCTCATTAAGCAATGTTTCCTTTAGCAAGTGAATGCAATCTTGTTCTGTCGCTTCACCTTTTATTATATCTTCCGCCATAGCTCTACAATCTGGGGCACCGCAAGATCCGCAATCTAGTCCTGGCAGCTTTTTGTATACTCGCTCTACTTGATTCATCATAGCAAAGCTGTCCACAATAGTTTTTCCTAGTCGAAAAACAGGTTCATATTCTACTTTTTTTGACCATTGTGTGTATTCTACTGGGTCAGTAACACTATCTAGGCTACTGAGAGAAAGCGGTAGGTTTTTGCGAATGTGTTTTAATTTGACTTTTGCAAGATATGGATTTTCTACTGTCAGTACCCCACCAATACAACCGCTGTGACATGAATTTAATTCTACAAATCTAAGCTTTGTGAATTTTTCGTCTTCTAAGGCTTCTAGCACATGAATAACATTTTCAATTCCATCTGCAGCCAAATATTGGTCCGTAAAAAGTCCACCTGCTTCGCCACCACTTCTTCCCCAGTTTATTCCAAGACTACCCGAGGAAGCTATTTGTGGAATGTCTTCTCCTAAAGAATTCATGCAAGCAAGGAGTTCCGGATAAACTTTTTTGATTGCAAAAACGTGATCTACCTCTGATTTTTCCGTTCCTAGTGGGGATTTTGCGTATGTCATTTTAGATGGACAAGGAGAGATAAAGCAAATTGCAATATCTTCTCTTGGTAAAGACGTTTTTTCTATAGCTTGTTGCAGAGCGAGTTTTGCTGCAACTTCAATTGGCGGGTGTAATGGGAGCAAATGTGGAATTAAGTTTGGGAATTTGACACGTATCAGTCTAACTACAGTAGGACAGGCTGTGCTTATCCATGGAGATAACTCATCATGTTCCGCTAAAAAATCCCGAGTTGCTTCCGATACAATTTCAGCGGCTGCACTTACTTCATATACATCATCAAATCCCATGCGAAGTAGTCCATTTAGTACAATATTAACATCGTATAAGTGGTTGAATTGGCTATACAGTGCGGGCGCAGGTAGTGCTACCTTATATTTATAATTTTTCATGACCTTTAGATTGTCATATGATGCTTTTTTTGCATGGTGTGGGCATAGCCTAATGCATTCACCACAATCAATACAGAATTTTGGATTGATTTTTGCTTTTTGATCTCTAACTCGAATTGCTTGTGTAGGGCATCTTTTTAGACAATTGATGCAACCTCTACATAAATCCTCGTCCAAGTATACCGAGTGATTAAATTTATCCACTATTTGATCCATAGTAGGTTTGTCCTTCCTGAGCTAAAGTGCTCCATATTGTATGGCTATAAATTCACTTCCATTGTTATCGTTGTTCCCACTCCGAGTTCTGTATTTATATCAATGCTATCTGTATATTTTTTCATATTAGGTAGCCCCATTCCAGCGCCAAAGCCAAGGCTACGTATTGCATCGGTTGCCGTAGAAAATCCCGCTTGCATAGCTTTTTCGATATCTGGTATTCCGGGTCCAATATCTTTTAATGTCATAGTGATTTTTTGTGGTGTAATTTCTACAGTAATGGTCCCACCGTTTGCATGTATTACCATATTGATTTCGCCTTCGTACATCGCAATAGCAACTTTTCTAATATGCTCAGGATTTATCCCAAGCTGCTTAAGTTTGCTTTTTATGTCGCTGCTAGCTTCTCCTACCATTGTGAAGTCATCAGTTTGAACCTCATATTCAAATATCATTTTATCATCCATGTATTTCACTTCCTCCCTTTAATCCTGCATTGTAGAGCAGTCCACTAGCAGTAAACAGGTGATGCTTTGTCGCTAGTAATATTATACTGCGATTTTTTGCTAGGTTAATAAGTGTTTGATCGGGGGTTTTTCCTCTTACAAAGATAACGCAAAGAATATCCATCATCTCCGCAGTTCGTATGACTTGTGGGTTACAAAGTCCTGTAAGTAGAGCGGAGTGATCTTTTGAGAATGCTAATACATCACTCATCATATCGGAACTACACGCTCCGTTGACTACTTCATCTAAGCAATTCTCTCCAAGCAGAATCTCTGCATCTAATATTTTTATTATTTCTCTGATTGTCATCATATGGTTCCTCATTTTTTCTTGTCAAAATAGTTATTAGGAAGTTATGCTATTTACTAGAATAAAAATAGCATAATTATTTGAAAAAAGCTATAGATAAATGCGTATAATTGTGTTATCATTTATGTGTAAATTATCAACGTGTATTTTTTTTGCCTTAATGTGTTATATTTTTAACAATGTAGATGAGGCTAACTTAAATAATGTAGGTAATGAAACTAGTTATCGTATGTTTGTATTACGTCGTTTCACTCGATTGAATATTACAACTGCGCGCTTTGTATTAAAATTTGAATTAATAATATAGTTTTTAATTTAAGGAGGAAAAAATGTGTTCTACTAATGTTAATATTAGCACCATTCCATTTTCAGGAACTCCCGATCAGGAGGCACAACTTCGAGAAGGGATAGAAGAACTAAAAGAAATGAAAGGGGCACTCATGCCAGTCATGCAACTGACGCAAGAAATCTATGGATATTTACCTTTCGAAATGATGACTTTGATATCTGATGAAATGAAAATACCATTTGAGAAAATCTATGGCGTAGCAACTTTTTATTCGCAGTTTGCATTGCAACCAAAAGGACAATATCAAATCTCAGTGTGCTTGGGAACAGCCTGTTATGTAAAAGGCGCTGGGAAAATTGTA
The DNA here is from genome assembly GCA_964370025.1 of uncultured Oscillospiraceae bacterium. GTDB lineage: Bacteria > Bacillota > Clostridia > Peptostreptococcales > Anaerovoracaceae > CAYJGJ01. The sequence goes on along the minus strand of CAYJGJ010000005.1, from coordinate 53,799 downwards.
GAAAAGCTTGAACAACTTATTGGTATTTCAAATGGAGAATGTACGGAAGATGGTAAATTTTCACTTGATTCTTGCCGCTGCGTAGGAGCATGTGGATTAGCTCCTGTAATGTTGGTTAATGATGATGTCTATGGAAGACTTACCATTGATCAATTGCCTGGAATATTAGAGGCATACAAATAAAACTATGTTAACTGAGTTGTCTTTGAATGTTCTGGATATAGCGCAAAATTCTACGAGGGCTGGCGCGACTCTTGTTGAAATCATAATTGATATAAGTACAAGTGATGATATAATCTCTATCGAGATTTCCGATAATGGATCGGGGATGTCTGACGAGAACTTGAAAAATGTTGAGGATCCTTTTTTCACTAGTAGGACTACAAGAGATGTTGGATTGGGCATACCTTTTTTCAAAACTTCCGCTGAAATTACTGGTGGCAGTTTTTCGATACATTCTGCATTAGATAGGGGGACGAAAGTATTAGCGACTTTCCAAATGTCACATATCGATTGCATGCCTTTAGGCGATATATCATCTACGATACACAATTTAATCGTATATCACGCTGATATTGACTTTATTTATAGGTATACCTATAATCAAAATTCTTTTGTTTTGGATACGAGGCAATTTAAAGAAGTCTTGGGGAATCTTCCATTGAATTCTCCAGAAATATCTAAATATATAATGGAATATTTAGTTCAAAATAAAAAAGAAGTAGACAACGAAGAAGTATATTAACCAAAGTTGCTGCTAATTTAATGAAATTAGTACAATTCAAATATGATAGGAGGAATATAATATGAAGAGTCTTGAAGAACTTAAAGAAATTCGAGATAAAATGCAAAATCAATTAGGAATCCGTTCGGAAGACAATGACCAAGTGCGTATTGTAGTCGGAATGGCTACTTGTGGAATAGCAAGTGGGGCTAGACCTGTACTGAATAAACTAGCGGAATTAGTTCAAGAAAAAGGACTAGTAGGTAAAGTTTCTGTAACGCAAACTGGATGTATAGGGCTATGTCAATTTGAACCAATAGTTGAAGTGTTAGAGCCTGGAAAAGAAAAAACTACTTATATTAAAATGACACCTGAAAAAGCTGAAGAAGTTGTGCAACGTCATTTGATTGGAAATAGAGTGATCGCTGATTACACTCTTAATTCTGCTAATCTTACTTAGGGAGGTGATATTATGTACCGTTCGCATGTATTAGTTTGTGGTGGAACAGGCTGTGTATCTTCAGGCAGTCACAAGCTAATTGAAAAATTTAATGAAGAAATTAAAAATAAAAAGTTAGATAAAGAAGTTTCTGTAGTACAAACAGGATGTCATGGATTATGTGCTTTGGGTCCAATCGTTGTTGTATATCCAGATGCTACATTTTATTCAATGGTAAAAGAAGAAGATGTTTCAGAAATTGTAGAAGAGCATTTGCTAAAAGGCCGTCAAGTTTCTCGCTTAGTTTATGAAGAAACTGAAGAAGATGGAAGAATAAAGGCACTTGCAGATACAGATTTTTACAAGAAACAATATCGTATTGCACTTAGAAATTGTGGAGTAATAAATCCGGAGATTATTGAAGAATATATCGGAACAAGAGGTTATGAAGCCCTAGGTATCGCATTGACAACTATGACTCCTGATGATGTAATAAAAGTAATTACAGACTCAGGACTTCGTGGACGTGGCGGCGGTGGATTCCCTACTGGTTTCAAATGGAATATGGCTAAGCAAAATGATGCTGATCAAAAATATGTATGTTGTAACGCAGACGAAGGGGATCCAGGAGCGTTCATGGACCGATCAGTGTTAGAGGGGGATCCTCACGCGCTATTAGAGGCAATGACAATAGCGGGATATGCTATTGGCGCGACACAAGGATATATCTACGTACGTGCAGAATATCCGATTGCTGTAGAAAGACTTAAAATAGCGATTGATCAATCTCGCGAAATGGGACTTATGGGCAAAGATATATTTGGAAGTGGATTTGATTTTGACATTCATATAAGACTAGGTGCAGGTGCGTTCGTATGTGGAGAAGAGACAGCACTGATGACTTCTATTGAAGGGAACAGAGGAGAGCCTCATCCACGACCACCATATCCGGCAGTAAAAGGATTATTTGGCAAACCTACTATACTCAATAACGTAGAAACATATGCAAACATCCCGCAAATAATATTAAATGGTGCGGAATGGTTCTCATCGATGGGAACAGAAAAGTCTAAAGGTACTAAAGTATTTGCACTGGGAGGCAAAATAAATAATACAGGGCTTGTAGAAATTCCTATGGGAACTACTCTTAGGACTGTAATTGAAGAAATCGGTGGCGGCATTCCGAATGGTAAAAAATTTAAAGCTGCCCAAACCGGTGGACCATCAGGTGGATGCGTGCCTCATGAACACTTTGATATTCCAATCGATTATGATAATTTAATATCAATTGGTTCAATGATGGGCTCTGGTGGACTTATCGTTATGGATGAAGATGACTGCATGGTTGACATTGCGAAGTTCTTTTTAGATTTTACAGTAGAAGAATCTTGTGGAAAATGTGTTTCATGCCGTATAGGAACTAAACGAATGCTTGAAATGCTCGAAAAAATATCTAATGGACAAGCTGTGCTTGAGGACTTAGATAAATTAGAAGAGTTATGTCACTATATAAAGGCAAATTCACTTTGCGGTCTTGGACAAACTGCTCCTAACCCAGTATTGTCTACATTGAGATATTTTAGAGACGAATATGAAGCTCATGTAATAGAAAAAAGATGTCCTTCTGGAGTTTGTAAAGACCTGCTTTCATATGTTATTGCTCCTGATAAATGTATTGGATGTACTTTATGTTCAAAGGTATGTCCTAGTGATGCGATAGAAGGAAGTGTGAAAAATGCGCATACTATTATCCAAGAAAAATGCATAAAATGTGGAGCATGCGTTGAAAAATGCAAATTTGATGCTATTAGCAAACAATAAGTGAAAGAGAGGTGAAAAAATGTCAGACATAGCAATAAAAATAGATGGAAAAGAAGTTCTAGCGCCACAAGGTTCTACAATCCTAGAAGCTGCAAGATTTGCTAACATAGAAATTCCGACTCTATGCTTCTTAAAAGATATTAATGAAATAGGCGCATGTCGTATATGTGTTGTAGAAGTTAAAGGAGCTAGAAGTTTAGTTGCTTCTTGCTGTTACCCGATTAATGCGGGGATGGAAGTATTTACAAATACTCCTAAGGTATTAGATTCTCGCAAAAAGACTTTGCAATTGATTTTATCTAACCATAATAAGAGCTGTTTATCGTGTGTTAGAAGTGGGAATTGTGAATTGCAAACTCTTTCGGTCGAGCTAGGCGTAGAAGATGAGATGTTTTACGATGGTGAAAAAACTCCATCAGTGATTGATGATAGTGCGGCGCACATGATTAGAGATAATAGTAAATGCATACTATGTCGTAGATGTACAGCAGTGTGTGAAAGCACACAAGATGTCGGCGTAATAGGCGCTAACCATAGAGGTTTTAATACTTCTATAGGTTCTCCATTTGAAATGGAATTGGCTACTACAAGTTGCGTGTCTTGCGGACAATGTATTGCGGTCTGTCCTACAGGCGCGTTGCAAGAGAAATCATATATTGATGATGTATTAGCAGCCATTGCAGATCCGGAAAAATACGTAGTTGTTCAAACTGCCCCTGCCGTACGGGCTTCACTTGCCGAAGAATTCGGTTATCCTGTCGGGACAAGTGCACAAGGTAAAATGGCAGCTGCGTTGAGACGTATTGGATTTGATAAAGTCTTCGATACTAATTTTTCTGCTGACCTTACTATAATGGAAGAATCTACCGAATTCTTGCATAGAGTTCAAAATGGCGGAGTGTTGCCATTAATTACATCTTGCTCGCCAGGGTGGATTAAGTATTGTGAACACTATTACCCAGAAATGATACCTCATCTTTCAAGCTGTAAGTCTCCTCAACAAATGTTTGGTGCGATAGCAAAATCATATTTTGCTGAGAAAGAAAATATAAAACCTGAAAATATGGTTGTAGTTTCTATCATGCCTTGTACCGCGAAAAAATTCGAGTTGAAGCGTTCAGATCAATCTGCTAATGGCATGCCAGATGTCGATTTTTCTCTGACTACAAGAGAGCTTGGAAGATTAATCAAAAAAGTAAGGATTAATTACCACACTTTGCCGGAAGAAGAATTTGATGCTCCATTAGGTCTCGGAACTGGTGCTGCTGTAATATTCGGAGCGACTGGAGGTGTAATGGAAGCGGCTTTAAGAACTGCAGTTGAAACTTTGACAGGTGAAGAGTTAAAGAATTTGGACTTCACAGATGTTAGAGGTACTGAGGGAATTAAAGAAGCAACATATCCTGTAGCAGGTTTAGAGGTGAAAGTAGCGGTAGTTTCTGGTCTTAGCAATGCTAAAACTCTACTTGATAGAGTCAAGAGCGGAGAAAGTACGTATCATTTTATCGAAGTAATGGGATGCCCAGGTGGATGTGTAAATGGCGGAGGTCAAACACAGCAACCAGGATATATCAGAAATACCGTAGATATTCGTGCAGAAAGAGCTAAGGTTCTTTATGATTTGGATGGTGACAATACGATTCGTAAATCACATGAAAATTCCGCTATTAAAGAATTATACGATACATATCTTGATAAGCCAGGAAGCAAAAAAGCCCACCACTTGTTGCATACCTCATATGTAGAACGTAAGGTTAATGATTATTAGTGATTTATAAAGACAGTAATTGTTGATTATAAATTACGTATTGTGACAGAATAAAAATATATATTATAAGTCCCCAAGTATTAGATAGTACTTGGGGACTTTGCATTAATATTAATATAGATTTGAAATCGAGTTTCTATTTTGTGCTTGCAATAAAGGATATGAAGTGCATGTTTACTAATGTATTATTATATCTTCGATTTTCTTTTTGGGGACGTAGTGTGTATTCTTTTCATCTCGATAGTATGTACTATCTTCATTAGAATTAATTTCAACTACATGTATTGATTCTACCGACTTCCCTATAGATACTACTAGTAATGGATTAACATTATCGTCTAACAAAAGTCCCTTTTTGATTTTATCTCTGTTAAATGAGGCAATCATGCATCCAGATAAATCTAGTTCAGTAGCAGCAAGGGTGATGGTTTGTGCGGCAATTCCCAAGTTAATATAGTCCATATTTGAGGTTTTATTTTGACTTTCATCGTTACAAATAATAATAAAGGCAGTTGGTTCGGTTCCTCTATGAGGTAATTTCCACTCAGGATGCGCTGCCGCATATTTAATATTATTATTGATTAGGGTTAATTCATCTGCATCTAATACTATTTTATACTTGATCGTTTGCAAGTTGCGTGCAACAGGGCATATCCGTGCATGTTCAATCATCGATACTAATTCTTCTTTTGTAACTACTCGCGTTTGGTCATATCCACGAACACTTCTGTTATTTTTAACTAAATCTATTAACATATTTCCTCCTAAGAACTATGATTGAGAATTTTCAATTTGAGTTGTTTGAGTTTTATTAATTTATATAATTTCGTTCCTTTTCGCGTGCAAAGCGCGATGAAATTTAAATTTCCTACTCAATATCGGGAATACCCTTGCTCGCTTTTGCTAATAAATAAGCAACTATTAACGAAGTTACCCCATTGAATACAAATGATACCCCAATAAAAATCACCACTATATCTGTAGCATTAAAAGGGTTGACTACGATGAGAATTCCAAGTATAGTTACAGCTAATGCTGCAATTAAGGTTGCCCACCATCTGTCGTATCTCATTTTTTTGAGCGTATTAGCTTTTTTTATAGAATTTAATCCTTCAATTATAATATAAATTCCAAAAAATATGATTATTAGTGTTGTAAAAAATCTTGGTGTAATCACTAGAATTATTCCTAAAGTAGACAAAAGCGCGCCTATGACAATTTCTGTAATAGTACCGTCGATTTTTCTTTCTTTAATTCCAGAGATAATATTGGCTATGCCGTATACGAGAGAAACTGAACCAAGGAAAATGCTTACTGCATTTAATGACGAACCGGGATATACAATTAATGCAACACCAAGTGCAACGTAAATTGTTGACATAATTACAATGCTCTTGCGAATTTTACTTAACATATTGAACCTCCTATAGGTCTTAAATTCGAAAATATCTTTTTCTTGTAAAGTAGCTTTATGAACAAAAGATAAACAACTAAATATGCTGACAAGAAATTTTTATTTCAATGTCAATATTCTAGCATTACAATCAAATAAAAACAATGTTTATTATGAGTAATTACACATCTGGTAAATTTCTAAAAATCTAAAATTAAAACTCGAAATGTTTCAAATAGGTAATATATCGTATTTGACATGGAGGGGTGGATGTGATAACTTTTATTGAGAAGATAGAACAGGTTGAAGAATATATTGCATGGAATAATCTACTTTCAATTGGTGAAGCTTATGAAGCATAAATTTGCATTGTAGAGGTTTAAATATGAGTCTGGAGGAGTTATGGACGTATTGGAAAAAATTAAAAAACGAGTCTTTGAGACCATTGAAGGGAATAAAAATGGGTGTTACAACTTGCTTAGGGGGAAACTGCGGAGTAATGTTTCAGAGTATAAAGGAATTTAAAGAGACTATTAAAAAAAATGGCGGTGCACCGGTTAATTACCTTATGCAAGTTGGGTATTATGCTTTATCTATAAAGACTTAACCCTTTGACCATTATGCTGCTACATATATTTCTTACTCTAAATGTGAGAAGGATAATCGCTTCGCAATACAATTAATTTATTTATTATGCAATATCGCAAATAATACTTGAAAAGATAGAAATTAAATTGTATAATACTTATCTAATAGTTGTTTTTATACAAAAAAAAATATAGCTACGATTGGAGGTGACTTAAAGCGTGGCACAAGTAATCGTTAAAGAGAATGAAAGCCTAGAAAGCGTATTAAAAAGATTTAAAAGATCATGTGCTAGAGATGGGATAATGGCTGAGCTTAGAAAAAGAGAGTACTACGAAAAACCTAGCGTTAAGAGAAAGAAAAAATCTGAAGCAGCAAGGAAGAAGAATAAAAAGTACTAAATAGTCCTTAATATATTAAGCGCGATAATAACGAGATTTCTATACATAGTATTCTATACTAGAAATCTCGTTTTGTTGTAAATAAGCATTTTACAAATAATTTTTTTGAGTAAGTTCGCAAGAAAAAATATGCAAAATCTTTAGCTAATAAGGCCTCGATTAAAGTAGTAGGAAAAATAAATGAACATATTAATGAATAATAATGAAGTCATTAGCGAGAGAATGATACAAAGCATGGAATATGCAACTTTACTATTACTAAAAAATGAAGATATAGATGAGAATAATGTTGAAATAAGTGTAAGTCTTGTTAGTAGTGATGAAATCAAGCAACTTAATTTTGAATATAGAAATAAAAATGAAGTTACAGACGTGTTGTCTTTCCCGCAATATGAAACTTTTGATTTTAATGTAGACGAACCGCTAATAGTTCTTGGCGATGTCGTTATTTGTAATGACAAAATAAAAATGCAGGCAGAAGAAAATGGACATACATATGAACGAGAATTTATTTATCTTTACATTCATAGTGTTTTACATCTTCTAGGATATGATCATATGGACGAAATGTCTAAGGCGAATATGCGTGACATCGAAATAAAAGTGATGAATAAGATAATAGTTTAATTTTATTTTAGAGAAGGAAAAAAATGAGAGAAATTACAAAAGAAGATATTGAATTATTCCAAGAAGCAAAATCTGTCTTGCAATATTCATATGCGCCGTTTTCACATTTTAATGTAGGGGCGGCCTTGATGACCAAAGATGGAAAAATTTATACTGGAGTAAATATAGAAAACTCGAGTTTCGGAGCAACGATATGTGCAGAAAGAACGGCCGTAGTAAAAGCTGTATCTGAGGGTGAAACAAAATTCAAGAAGATTGCAGTTGCATGTTCGGATGGTACAGCATGGCCATGTGGGATTTGTAGGCAAGTACTGTATGAGTTTGAACCGAATATAGAAATTATTGCTGGAGATTCAGTTGAATCCTTGACGTCGTTTACTCTAACTGAGTTGCTAGTGAATGGATTTAGGTTAGATTCATGAAGACGGGATTTGCAGCAATAATTGGTAGACCTAATGTGGGGAAATCTACCTTATTAAATTCAATTCTTGGAGAGAAAATTGCTATAACTACCGACAAGCCACAGACAACGAGAAATATTATTAGAGGAATTCATACAGAATTTGATTGTGATAGCAATCCAACAAGTCAAATTGTGTTTATTGATACACCTGGAATTCATAAACCCCGCACGCAACTAGGCAGTGCGATGACTGAAATGGCGACTAACACTTTCAATGAAGTAGATGTCGTGCTATGGATTGTTGATGATGGGTATAATTCAGGGCCTGGTAATCGATACCTCTTGGAGATGCTATCGAAAGTCGATACTCCTAAGATTTTGATAATAAATAAAATTGACAAATTTAATCCAGATGATTTTAAGACGATATTTGATGAGTATGAAGGACTTGATTTATTCGATAAAGTAGTCGGAATTAGTGCTAAAAACGGAACCAATGTAAATGAGTTGATTATTGAAGTTCAAAAACACCTTATTGATGGACCGATGTTTTTTCCTGAAGACATGCTGACAGATCATCCGCAAAGATTCATCGTTGGCGAAATTATACGAGAAAAAGTGTTGCTGTATCTTGAAGAAGAGGTTCCACATGGTGTTGCTGTTGAGCTTGAGTCGTATACAGAAAGTGACAAGCTTACACGGATAGGTGCTATCGTATATTGCGAAAGAAAATCTCATAAGGGAATTATTATTGGGAAACAAGGAAAAAAACTAAAAGGAATCGCTAAAGCTGCAAGGCTTGAAATTGAGGCATTACTGGGCACAAAAGTATTCTTGGAAGTTTGGGTCAAAGTGAAAGAAAATTGGCGTGACAATCCCAGCGCTATATCACAGTTTGGATATAAAGAGAAGTAGAATCTAAAACTAGGAATGATACGCAGTATAATAAAAATTGCAAATAGGAATAAATTAGAGAATTATGCATATAAGTGTAGATGGTATAGTGTTGCGTCAAGTCAAGATACTAAAGGGCAAACAAATGCTGAGTATTTTTTCTCGGCAATACGGATTGATAAATGTCGTGGTAAATGCCAGTATAAAGACAAAAAACAAATCAGCTCTTACATTGCGACCATTTACTTACAGTCATTTTGAGTTAAACAAAAGAAACGAGTACTTTATATTTCATAGCGGAGAAGTGAAACGTGATTATTATAAATTAAGTGATGATATCGACAAGCTAGTTTCCGCCTCATATGTGTTGGAACTTACTTTGAAATTATTAGTCGAGAATCTTCCTAATTTTCAACTTTTTGACTTGCTAATAAAAACGCTCGGAATGATAGAGTCAAGAAAAAAGGAATACGATACTCTCGTGTTGGCATATCAGATAAAGGCGCTCAACGCCATTGGGAATTCTCCGATGTTAGATCATTGTGTTAAATGTAATACACCAGAAATAAGTAATCGTTTTAGTGTGCAAGATGGGGGAATGATCTGTTTTAATTGCGCAAAGTACGAACAGGCGGATAGGTTGATATTTTCCTCTGAATTTGATATAATTAAGATACTTGTTTTTTTGAGAGATTCCCCTATTGAAGATATGCTAAAAATAGGTCTCAAAAAGGAAATTGCCTTTGAACTGAAAGTGATTACAAGAGAATATTTGAAATATCATCTCGATATAAAAAATTTAAAAAGCGAAAATATGTCATATATTTATTAAGAAGTATTTCACCCCATTTTGTTGTATTAAGGAGGATAAAAAGATGAAAATCACATTAGAGAACATTGAAATTGTAAGGGATAAAACTGGTGTAACATACGAAGAAGCAAACGAAGCTCTTATAGAAGCGGAAGGCAACGTTGTAGAAGCGATTATTATCATCGAAAATAAGGTTAATGAAAGCCCCATGTCTATCAAAGCAAAAAAAGACTTAATAATAAAAACTATCGAGGGGTACGTTAGAAAAGGAAATATTACAAAAATTGTAATAACTAAAAAAGAAAACACGGTTTTGAATCTTCCACTTAACGCAGGTATAGTCGGTGCTGTTATCGCTCCGCTAGCATTAGTTGCGGGAACTCTCGCTGCTGTAGGTTTGAAGTGTAATATTTCATTAATCACAGATGAGGGAAAAACAATAGATGTAGTTGACAAGGTGGAAAAGACTTTTAATGATGCGAAGAGCAAAGCTACAGAAGTATACGAGAAAACAGTCGTTAAAAAAGTAATTATCGATGATGACGATTTTGAAGATCTCGATTTGGGTGATATCGAGCCATCTATTGCTGGTGATGCGGAAGAGTCGATAGCTCCAGAAAAAACTAAATCCACTACGAAAAAAGAAAAAAGTGACAGTCAGAAATAAAAATTAATTAATTGAAAGAACAAATAAAAGTAACAATACGAAAGAATGAAAAAATGAACAATGAAGTAACTATGGAAAAAATAACCTCGTTAGCAAAGGGGAGAGGATTCGTATATCCGGGATCGGAAATATATGGCGGCTTGGCTAATACATGGGATTATGGTCCTTTAGGAGTAGAACTCAAAAACAATGTGAAGAAAGCATGGTGGAGGAAGTTCGTACAAGAATCTAAATACAATGTTGGCGTCGATTCCGCGATACTTATGAATCCAAGGACATGGGAAGCCTCTGGTCACATTGGTGGCTTTTCAGACCCTTTGATTGACTGTAAAGAGTGTAAGTCTAGATTTAGAGCAGATAAACTTATCGAAGACTACTTGATGTCAAAAGGTGATCGGGATACTGTCTTAGATGCTTTGACAAATGAGCAGCTTGAAGCGTATATTAATGATAATGATATAAAATGCCCTGATTGTAGTAAGCGAAATTATACTACTATTAGGCAGTTTAATCTCATGTTTAAGACCTTTCAAGGGGTAACAGATGACTCAAAAGCAGAAATATATTTACGACCGGAGACTGCACAAGGTATATTTGTTAACTTTAAAAATGTTCAAAGAACATCTAGAAAAAAGGTGCCGTTTGGAATCGCACAAATAGGGAAATCATTTAGAAATGAGATAACACCTGGTAATTTCACATTTAGGACGAGAGAATTCGAACAAATGGAATTGGAGTTTTTTTGTAAGCCAGGTACAGATTTAGAATGGTTCGACTATTGGAAACAGTTTTGCGTAAATTTTTTAGAATCGCTTTCTATGAATATGCGGAATATAAGAATGAGAGACCACTCAAAAGAGGAACTTTCACATTATAGTAATGCGACATCTGACATTGAGTACTTGTTTCCTTTTGGGTGGGGAGAATTATGGGGAATAGCGGATAGAACAGATTTTGACCTAAAGCAACATGCTGAATATTCCGGTCAAGATATGATATACATAGATCCCGAAACAAATGATAGATATACACCATACTGTATAGAACCATCACTCGGTGCTGACAGAGTTGTATTAGCATTCTTAGTAGATGCATACGACGAGGAAGTTCTCAGTAGCGATGATGGCAAGGAAGATTCTCGCACAGTGTTGCGATTCCATCCAGCACTAGCACCATTCAAAGCAGCTATTCTTCCACTCGCAAAAAAACTAGCACCAATAGCGGAACCAATTTATGATGAATTGGCAAAGCACTTTATGGTTGATTATGATACAGCGGGTTCAATTGGTAAAAGATATAGAAGACAAGACGAAATAGGAACTCCATTTTCTATTTGTGTTGACTTTGATACCGAAACGGATAATTCTGTTACAATTAGAGACAGAGATACTATGGAGCAAATTAGAATTCCTATTGCAGATATTCAATCGTATATCCAAAAAAGACTGGATTTTTGATACTGCTTTGAGAAATTTAATTGTAGCACTTAAGGATTATTAATATGAAAAAATATGTCGTCTCATTTAATACATCAACAGATAATATGACGAAAAAATTTGGATTAGAAGCGGCAAACCTTGTCGATATGACGAAAATAGGTTTGCCAATTCCTTTTGGATTCAACGTGTCGGCAGAAGCATGTGATGATTTTTATGAGCAAAATGGAAAAATCCCTAATGGATTGTGGATGCAATTAGAAAGCTGTATATCTGATGTTGAAGAAGTTATGAAGAAAAAATTCTCAAGCAGAACTGACACATTACTTTTGAATGTAAAAGGGGGAATTGTATTTACTGCTTTTGGTATGCCTGAAATCCTTTATAATGTTGGTATGAATGATGACATATGTGAAGAGGTCGGAATTTCAATCGAAAATAGGGAATTTGCACAAAAAATATATTTGAAATACATGCGGGAATATGGGAAGCTTGTATATGGAATTTCTGATACTCGTTTTCAAAATATTCATGACATATTTATTAAAAATAATGCCGCTTTAGGCGAAATTATAGTTGCATATAAGAAGTTGTTGATTTCTGAAAATAAAAAGGGACTTCCCGAGGATTCGTACGAGCAACTGAGAGAGATAGTAAAGAGTGTTTTTCTTTTGTGGAGAAGCGATAGATTGAACCTATACAAAAAAATAGTTGCTAACCCAAAGGAAATGATATGTTCGCTGAGTGTCCAAGGCGTCGCATATGATCATAAAATAAATGATGATATCAAGGGAGTAATTATCTCGAGGAATCCATTAGATGGGACTAAAACAGTATACGGAGAATATTCTACATATACGGCGGATATTCTAAAAGATGATGTAATATCTACGAAAGATATAGAAGAAATAAAATTAGAAAAACCTTTAGTTTTTGAAGAGCTATGTAAAATTTCCACATTGCTTGAAAATAGATACAAAGATATGCAATCTATAGATTTCCAAGTTGTTGGTGGTAAAATAAGAATTCTTAGGGTCAATACGGGTAGAAAAACTGCTAAGGCAGCTATTAAGATTGCCGTAGATATGGTGAATGAAAAATTGATCGATAAAGATACAGCAATATCTAAAATCGATGTGAATAACTTGCAGAACATTCTTTTGCCCAAATTTATTGACGAGGAAAATTATACGGAATTTCTTGTTACAAGAGGCAAATCCCTTTCTACGGGAGATGCTACCGGTCGACTTTGCTTTGATGTTGATTCAGCAATTTTCTGGGAAAGTAAAAAACAAAAAGTAGTTTTAGCAAAACAATACATAACGCCATTTGATTTTGCGGGAATAGTTGCAGCTGAGGGTGTTATTACTCAGAATAGCACAAAGACATCTCATAGTGCAGTAATAGCAAGGGGTTTAGGCAAGCCATGTGTATCTATTGGAACTAACGGAATTATTAACGAAGATAATAAAACAATTGAGATAAATGGATTTCTTTTTGAAGAAGGCCAATACATATCAATTTCGGGGACAAGTGGAAGCATTTATAATGGAAAAATCCCCACAGAAACAGAAAAATTTTCAAATGAAACGAGAACTATTCTAGAATGGGCTGACCAAAAGAAAAGCTTAAATGTACGTGTTAATGCAAATAGTATCAAGGATATTCAGCTCGCCGTGAACTTTGGAGTGCAGGGAATAGGACTTTGTAGGACTGAACACCTATTTTTTAAGGAAGATCAACTTTTAGAATTTAGAAAAATAATTTTGGGGGTTTCTAACGATGAGATCAAACTATCATTGGAAAAGCTGAGAGAGTTCCAAAGAGATGATTTTGTTAGTATATATCGCACGATGGGAGAAAAGCCGACTACGATACGACTTTTGGATCCTAGTTACAGTGAATTTTTGCCTACTACGCTAAAGGGCAAGTTGGACCTGTCTTCCCAACTCCATATGGACTACGACACATTAGAGAAGAAGTTTGAAGATATTGTTGATACGAATCCTGGATTAGGATATAGGGGTGTAAGACATGCGATTGAGCATCCAGAAATATTGAGAATACAGATAGAGGCGATCATAGAAGCTGCTCTTATAGTTAATGAAGAGATGAAGATAAATATTGCGCCTGAGATACTGATCCCATTTGTATGCGGCGCAACTGAGTTTAAGTATATAAAAAATATTATTACCCAAATGATTACATCTTATCTCAGAATAAATAATAAAAAAATACAGTGGGAAATAGGCGCAATGCTTGAAACTCCTAGAGCCGTAATAATTGCGGATCTTATAGCTAAAGAAGCAGATTTTATAGCATATGGAACTAATGATCTAACACAGTTGACATATGGATTATCTAGAGAGGATACAAGACTACTAGTAAGCGACTATTTGCGCAAGGAACTTCTGTGCGAAAATCCATTCGAAATATTAGATTTGACAGGTGTAGGAAGACTTATGGAAATGTCTATTGGAATAGCAAAGAGAGCCAATCCGAATATAAGAATATCTATTTGTGGAGAACAGTCGGCCGACCCAAATACTATTAGATTTTGTGAAAAAATTGGTGTTGATTACTTATCATGTTCGATATACCAGCTAGCTACAGCAAAAATTGGATCTGCGCAAATAAATACAAATGTAAACTAATATTGATAATTAATTCTATTTATTAAGAGAATTCAACATTGATAAATAGAGATTATAGTTGCATGTGTTTTTAGAAAAAAGGAATAATATGATATTTGAATTTTTTATTACATTTTGTGTGGCGATGATGCCAGTATTAGAACTTCGAGGCGCAATTCCAATAGGCGTAGGTTATGGTCTAGAGTTGCTACCCGTTGTGATTGTAGCTGTAATAGGTAACATGGTTCCGGTCCCATTTATCATAGCTTTTATTGAGAGAATATTCTCTATTATGCGCAAAATAAGCCCTAGATTAGATGAAATAGTTTTAGCATTGCAAGAAAAAGCTGATAAAACCGATGTAATATCCAAATTTTTTACTTTATTATACGCCAAGATCCTAAGATTAGTCAGTAAAATTTGTTTTAAATTTGACAGTATCGTATCAAAACTTGAAGATCGTGCAGAAAAAAAGGCGGATGTAGTTAGAAAGTATGAATTTTGGGGATTAGTAATATTGGTTGCTATTCCACTGCCAGGCACTGGTGCTTGGACAGGTTCTTTAGTTGCTGCGATGCTTAATATGCGACTAAAGGATGCTGTTCCAGCGGTCTTTCTTGGTGTTCTTATCGCAGGCTTTATCGTCACATGGATTACATATGGCGTAACCGTATTTTATTAACATATTTGTAGTATTTTTAAGTAGAGGGAGTAATTAGATGGACATTCAAAGTATTGTTGCAAGATATCTTGCTCCGCTAATAGAATCGGCTATAATCTTGGTGATAGGACTAGTTCTGATTAAAATCCTTATGATGTTAGTTCGAAGAATTCTAAAAAAATCCAAGTTAGATACTTCACTTCACCCATTTATACTCAATTCCGTGAAGATTACGCTGTGGATCGTTTTTATAATTATAATTTTGGCAGTAATGGGCGTTCCATCGGCTCCATTTATCGCAGTGCTCGGTGCAGTTGGGGCGGCAATCGCCCTTGCACTTCAAGATAGTCTGGGAAATATTGCAGGTGGAATGCTTATAATAGTAAATAATCCATTCAAAAAAGATGATATAATAGAACTGGGTGGAATAGAGGGTATGGTTGAGAAAATCGATTTGCTTCATACTGAATTGAGAGGATTTGATAATAAAAGAATAAGAGTCCCCAATGGATTAATCAATACGTCGATTTTAACTAACTTTACCCGCGAAGAGACTAGAAGGGTAGATTGCCGATTTGGTGTGAGTTATGATGATGATATTATTCGGGTGAAGGAAGTTTTACGCGAGGTAGCAGAATCAAACGATCTTATTCTAAAAGAGCCGAGTCTTTTTGTGGGAGTAGTCGAACAGGCTGATAATTGTGTCAAATTAGACCTAAGGGCATGGTGTAAGACGGACGATTATTACGATATTAAGTACTATTTGGAAGAGCAGGTAAAATTTGCTTTTGATAAAGAAGGCATTTCGATACCTTTTCCACAAATGGATGTACATATCAAAAGCACTGTAGATGATAAGATTAGAATAGGCAAATAATAAAACAGTTATATTTATTTTTTGTTTTTATTTCCCTTTTATTAATGTTATAATATAAGGATTATTTTTTGATATAGGAGCCATGTCTTGTATAGTTGGGATGTTTTTTCGATATGCATTCCGTGCTTTATATGCGGGCATTAATCAAAAGTATGTAGGTGTTTTTATCAGTTATTTCAAATATTAAGTAAGGAAGAATCAATGCGAGAAATTAAGAAATTCAAAAAAGTACTTGTTGCTAATAGAGGCGAAATTGCAATTAGAATATTTAGAGCATGCAGCGAACTTGGAATAAGAAGTGTTGGAATCTATTCAGAGGAAGATAAGAATGCACTTTTTAGACAGAAAGCTGATGAGTCATATCAAGTAGGTAAAGGGAAAGCTCCAGTAGCAGCTTATTTAGGAATAGACGAAATTATTGAATTGGCAAAGGCTAAGGGTGTAGATGCAATTCATCCCGGATATGGATTCCTTTCTGAAAATGTTGAATTTGCAAAAGCGTGCAGTGACTCAGGTATAGAGTTTATTGGGCCTACTCACCATATGATGGAAAAATTAGGAGATAAGATCCAGTCTAAAATTGTAGCAGCGAAAGTAGGGGTCCCTACAATTCCGGGTGTAGAAGCTGCGATAGAGACCGAAGAAGATGCTTTAGAAATAGCTAGAAAAACAGGATATCCAGTGATACTTAAGGCTGCTGCTGGCGGTGGCGGTCGTGGAATGCGAATTGTTGATTCCGAAGAAGATTTGATACTGCAATATAATAGTGCTAAAAGTGAAGCCTTGAAGTCTTTTGGAATAGGTGATGTGTTTATTGAAAAATATTTGAGAAACCCTAAACACATAGAAGTTCAAGTATTGGGCGATAAGTCTGGAAATGTAGTTCATTTGTACGAAAGAGACTGTTCAATTCAAAGACGACACCAAAAAGTTGTAGAGTTTTGTCCAGCACTTTGTATTACAGATGAAAAAAGAAATGCTATGTGTGCAGATGCTCTTGCGATAGCAAAGTCTGTCGACTATAGAAGTGCGGGCACAGTTGAATTCTTGCTTGCGGAAACCGG
Source organism: uncultured Oscillospiraceae bacterium (assembly GCA_964370025.1). GTDB lineage: Bacteria > Bacillota > Clostridia > Peptostreptococcales > Anaerovoracaceae > CAYJGJ01. The sequence continues at coordinate 36,595 of CAYJGJ010000005.1, read as the reverse complement.
CGAACACTACTTTATCGAAATGAACCCAAGAATACAAGTAGAGCATACTGTAACAGAGATGATTACCGGTGTAGATATAGTACAGGCACAAATATTGATAGCGCAAGGTTACGACCTTGCATCGGACGAAATTGGAATTACTAGGCAAGAAGATATTAGTATAAGAGGATATTCGATTCAGTCTAGAATTACAACTGAGGATCCAATTAATGGTTTTGCCCCTGACAATGGAGTTATAGATAAGTATATAAGTGCTTCTGGATATGGTATCAGATTAGATGGTGGTAATGGCTTTAATGGTGCCGAAATTACTCCATATTATGATAGTCTATTAGTTAAATTGACGTCTTGGGGACTAACATTTGATGCCGCACGAAGAAAAGCCATTAGGGCTCTTAGAGAAACAAAGATAAAAGGTGTTAAAACAAACATAGGATTTTTGCTTAATGTAATGAATCACCCAACTTTCATAGCGGGACAATGTGACACTGGTTTTATACAAAAAAATCCAGAGTTGCTTAATATTGCTAGAGGAGAAAATCTTGAAGTTAAAGTATTAGATTTTTTGGGTAATAAAGTTGTAAACGAAACCAAAGGTGTAAAACCTATGTTTGACATTCCACAATACCCAACGTTTAAGGAAAGCGAATATTCTTTACTGAGTGGTACTAAGCAAATACTCGATCAAAAAGGACCAAAGGCAGTTGCTGATTTTGCACTTGCGGAAAAACGACTTTTGATGACAGATACTACGATGAGAGACGCACAACAATCGTTAATGGCTACTAGAATGAGAACTGTCGATATGGAAAAAATTGCTCCTGCAATAAGTGTATATGGGCAGAAATTATTCTCTATAGAAATGTGGGGAGGTGCAACGTTTGACACATCATATAGATTTCTAAAGGAATCTCCATGGGAAAGACTTGAAGTATTGCGTGCAAGTATGCCAAATATATTGATGCAAATGCTCATTAGAGGAGCAAATGCAGTAGGATATAAAAACTACCCTGACAACGTCATTAGAAAATTTATTAAAGAAGCTTCTTCGGCTGGAATAGATGTATTTCGTATTTTTGATTCATTAAATTGGATTAAAGGAATGGAAGTTGCTTTAGATGAAACATTGAATCAAGATAAAATAGCAGAAGCTTGTGTTTGCTACACTGGAGACATATTAGATGAAACTAGGGATAAGTATAGTTTGCAATACTATGTAAATATGGCAAAAGAACTAGAAAAAAGAGGGACTCATATCTTAGGTATAAAAGATATGGCCGGCCTAGTTAAGCCAAAAGCTGCATATAAACTTGTAAAAGCATTGAAAGATGAAATTTCAATTCCAATACATTTTCATACTCATGACACTAGTGGAAACGGAGTAGCCGCAGTACTTATGGCTGCCGATGCAGGGGTAGATATCGCCGATGCCGCATTTAATAGCATGGCTGGACTTACTTCACAACCTGCACTTAATTCAATTGTCGCAGCATTACAAAAGACAGAAAGAGATACAGAAATTGTAATCGATGAAATTCAAGAGATTTCGAACTACTTCCAAGCAGTACGTCCTATATATTGCAATTTTGAATCAGAGCTTAAAACACCTTCTGCAGATATTTATCACCTCGAAATACCAGGCGGCCAATATTCTAATCTTAAGCCGCAGGTGGAAAGTTTTGGAATAGGTCACAAATTTGAAGAAGTAAAGGCAATGTATGTCGTAGTAAACAAGATGATGGGAGATATCGTAAAAGTTACGCCTTCTTCAAAAATGGTTGGCGACATGGCTATATTTATGGTTCAAAATGAATTAGATGAAAATAATATATATGATAGAGCAAAAGATATTGACTTTCCAGATTCTGTCGTATCATATTTTGAGGGAATGATGGGACAACCTGAAGGCGGATTTCCAACTAGATTGCAAGATGCTGTACTGAAAGGGAAGACTCCTATTACCGTAAGACCAGGTGAATTGCTTGATGATGAAGATTTTGAAGCAATTGAAAAACATCTAAAAAACACCCTGAAAATCGAAGGTACTGGGCAAGAAGTAATCAGTTATGCATTATACCCAAAAGTATTCGAGGAGTATGTTAGCAGCCTATCTAAGGATGGAAACCTTAGATACATGGGAAGCGATACTTATTTCCATTCTATAGCGCTAGGGGAGACTTGTGATGTTAAGGTTAAAGAAGGAAAAGAATATATCATTAAGCTGTCTGAAATAAAAGATCTAGATGGTGAGGGCTATAGAGAAGTAGTCTTCGAATCCAATGGCAATAGACGCATACGTAGGATAAAAGACAACACTATTACCGTCATGGGTACAGGATCTACTACATTATATGCTGAAGAAGACAATCCATATGAAGTAGGTGCAAATATACCTGGTAATATTATTAAAATATTAGTTAGCGAAGGAGATGCTGTGACAGAAAAACAACCTATTGCAGTAATAGAAGCTATGAAAATGGAAACTAATATTATTTCGACTGTAGATGGGGTTGTTGATAAATTATATGTCAAAGAGGGTCAACAAGTAAAGGCGTCAGAATTAATTGCCAAAATCAAATAAAAGGGAGAAATAAATGTTTGATAGAAATGCAAATGATAACCATAAGTACAATATTGAGAATATTAAAACAATTAAAGAAACGTCGCCTATTGTTGGTGAACTTCTCGAAAAAGAGTATAATAGACAAAAGAATAATGTTGAATTGATTGCGTCTGAAAACTACTGTTCTGAAGCAATACTTGCAGCTACCGGAAGCTGTCTTTCATGGAAGTATGCCGAAGGATATCCTGCAAAAAGAGTGTCCGGAAACTTGGGTAGATATTATGGGGGAACGGAATTTGTAGATGAGATCGAAGAATATGCGTGTGCGAAATGGAAAGAAGTGTTTAACACGGACTATCATGTTAACGTTCAACCACATAGTGGGTCGCAAGCCAATTTTTCTGCATATAAGGCTGTTTTGAATATTGGTGATAAAATTCTCTCCTTCTCATTAGATAATGGTGGTCATTTGACACATGGTTCTGCTGTAAACTTTAGTGGTAAAACATACGATATGCATTTTTATGATGTGAATGATAATGGAATTATCGATATGGAAAATGTCAGAAAGAAGGCGCACGAAATTAAACCAAAGGTAATAATGACGGGGGCAAGTGCATACTCTAGAGTTATAGATTTTGAAAAATTTTACGAAATAGCTAAGGAAGTAGGCGCATTTCTAATTGCAGATATAGCACATATAGCAGGATTAGTTGCAGCTGGAATTCATCCATCGCCATTTGGATATGCCGATATTATTACAACAACAACTCACAAAACGTTACGCGGACCTAGAGGAGGAATGATTTTTTGTAAACCTGAGTTTGCAAGCAAGATAGATAGTGCTGTTTTTCCTTATGCTCAAGGTGGTCCTCTTGAACATATAATTGCTGCAAAAGCAATTTGTGCGGAGGAGGCTTTGCTTCCAGACTACAAAAAGTATATTGAGCAAGTAGTGATAAACTCAAAAGCATTTTGTGAGCAGTTTTTAAAACTAAATTATAAAATTGTAACGGGCGGAACGGATAATCATCTTTTTATGTTGGATTTGTCTGAGTATAGTTTTACTGGAAAAGATCTTCAAGAAAGATTGGATGAGGAAGGAATTACTCTTAATAAAAACTGCATACCTGGTGACAAAAAATCACCTAAAGAAACTAGTGGGGTAAGAGTAGGTACGGCACCTATGACCACAAGAGGATACCTTGAATCAGATTTTGTGGAAGTTGCCAGCAAAATTGATGTTATAATTAAAAAGATGGAGAGTGAGTATGCGAAGAAATAATATGTTATCATTCGTAATCATATTTTTTCTGTTGATGACCATCAATGTAGGATTTACAAGGTTACTTTCATACGACTATTGGTATGGAATGCTATTGCAAGTTCCAGGACTTATTATAGCAATTACATGTCATGAATTTGCACATGCTTTCGTTTCACATAGACTCGGCGATCCAACACCGAATAGACAAGATAGATTGACATTAAACCCTATGGCTCATGTCGACTTATTTGGAATGCTTGCTTTAATATTTGCAGGATTTGGATGGGGGAAAGCAGTAAGAGTAGACCCTAGTTACTATAAGAATAGACGAATGGGACAATTTTTAGTTGGAATTGCAGGAGTTTCCACGAACTTAATAATCGCATTGTCACTTTCTTTGCTGATGAGAGGATTATTTGAATATGCTTTAGTATTTATGCTTAGTGGGATTGGTGAAGTAGTCACTACTATTATTATCTTTACGATACAGATTAACTTGGTATTGATGATTTTTAATTTGCTTCCAGTACCGCCACTAGATGGTTTTGGGATTGTAACACAGATATTTAGATTAGACAGATATAGTTGGCATAGAACCGTATATCAAAACGGGTTTATAATCCTACTGGCTTTAATCATATTCGATGTTCCAAGTATGATTATTTCACCTGTAATGTATAACATGATGGATGTAATGTATAGCATTATGGGAGTATAGTAAGAGTAAAAAGAGAATCACATATTTTGTTTGACTTGTATGTTTTAATTACTATTCTAGCGAATGACCGTAATATCTCGAATATGTGTTTCTCAAATGGTTTTCTATTGCTAGTTGGGTAGTTTCAATATCTTTCGATAAGAAAGACTCATATATTTTGGTATGTTCCTTAAATAACAATCGTATTACATTATCATCGTATTGAGTTTCTATACATGCATAATCTAAAGTATCGTAGTATGTGTCTAATTTGACCTGAAGTAAATGATTATGTGAAGCACTATGGAGTAACATTCTAAAAGATGCATTTGCTTTTCTTACGATGGCCAATGAAAATTTGTATGTGTAGAATTCCATGAATTCATATATTTGTTTTAGTTCATCTATTTCTTCTTCTGTAATTCTTTCAATAGCCCATTTCATGCAGAGTTTTTCATTTGCTATCGCAATACGAAAAAGGTCTGTAATGTCTTGTTTTGAAAGTGGCTTTACGAATGATCCTTTGTTTAAAAAACTCTCGCATAAACCTTCATTTTCTAGTTTAAGTAGTGCACTTCTAGCTGGAGTTCTGCTTACTTTGTATTTCTTACAAATAAAGTCCTCAGTTAATTTTAGACCTGCATATATATCGGACATAAGTATATCTTTCTTTAAGGCCTTATACAAATCGTCGGATTTAGATAGTTTAGGAGTATCATTTTCATTGTGAAGAAGTTCTATATACATAAATGCCTCTTAGTTTGAGTAATATAAAGAGATATCTTTATATTACAAAGTTCCCCCATAATTGCGAGTAATGGGGGAGAGTTATATTCATTATTTAATGTTTTTTGCTATTGCAATAATGTCTCCGACTATAGCACTTCCTGTTGGAACTGAACCCGCGCCTTTTCCATACAGCATAACTTCATCAAATGCGTTTCCGTTGATAAGTATTGCATTATATTCATTTGATACTCCAGCAAGTGGGGTAGAGCAAGGGATGCTCATAGGTTTTACAAAGTATTCTAATTTTTCATTTTCTTTTGATGCATATGCAATTAGTTTTATTTTACAATTTTCTTCTGCAGCTTTTTTAATATCGCTGTCTGTTATTTTGCTGATACCCTCAGTTGGAATATCATTTGGATGAATATACTCATCGAATAGAAGGGCAATCAGGATAGAGAGTTTATTGGCTACATCAATTCCTTCAACATCTGCTGTAGGATCGGCCTCCGCAAATCCTTTAGCCTGTGCTTCTTTTAGAACATCATCGTAATTAAGACCTTCATCTGCCATTTTAGTTAGAATGTAGTTTGTGGTTCCATTCACGATTCCCATTACTTTAGTAAAATTATTGCCAGATAAAGGATCTAGTATTGAAGTAAGTACTGGAATTGCGCCTCCTACGCTGGCTTCAAATTTAAAGAATACATTGTTTTCCTTTGCAGTTTTAACTAATTCCGGGTAGCTATTAGCAACTGCAGCTTTGTTAGCAGTGATCACGTTTTTTCCATTTTGGAGAGCCTTCATCATAAAGGATGTAGCCGGTTCAATTCCCCCCATAGTTTCAATCACAACATCAATGTTAGGATCTAAAGTAATATCGTCAATGTTTTTAGTCATTATAGACACATCAGCTCCGTATCTTTTAAGCGCATCTTCATTTAAATCAAGAATTCTTGTAACATTGATGTCTTTGCCCGTTCTTTTTGCAATTAATTCTTTGTTCATCTGTAATATCTGGAATGTGCCACCACCTACAGTGCCCAATCCCAATATTGCTACGTTAATACTGTTCATTTCTACCTCATTTTCCTTTTAAGTTATAGCGTTCATTAATATATCTATATCCATAAACTATTGATTAGAATATAAACGTATAATAATAGTTGTGTTTATATATGTCATGTTTTTTCGATAACCATGTTATACTAGATTTCTGCAAAGTGTTTTGTTGCTCGTTCTAATTAAATTATGGATTTATTCATTCTACTAAATAATATCATAAATATGAAAATCTGCAATATTATTTTCCAAAATTTGGATATTAAAAATAGGACTTTACATAATCTTTAAGGTGTGATATATTATTGTTAAAAAAATAACAATAATATATTGGAGGAATGTTAAAATGAATATCAAGGTTTGCGTCGGTAGTTCATGTCATTTGAAAGGCTCAAGGCAAGTTGTAGAAACAATACAGCAATTAATTGCAGAGAATAATCTTAAAAATAAGGTCGAGTTAGCCGGTGCCTTTTGTATGGGTAAATGTCAGCAGGGTGTATGTGTCAGTGTTGAAGATAGTGTCTTTTCTGTAACTCCTGAAAATGTTGATGCGTTTTTTGAAAAAGAAGTTTCCCCCTTTTTTAACTAGCAATAATAGCAGGAGGAATTATGCCAGATTTTTTAAAATTAAAGAATTCAAATTGTAGAAACTGTTATAAATGCATTAGATGTTGCCCTGTAAAGTCAATTAGATTCTCCGGAGGTCAAGCTATTATCGTAGGGAATGAGTGTATTTTATGTGGTCAATGTTTTGTAAATTGTCCACAAAATGCTAAAGAGATTGCGACCAGTGTAGAGGCAGTTAAGACTCTTTTGATGTCAGGGGATCCTGTAGTAGCTTCTGTCGCACCATCGTTTATATCAAATTATGACGGAGCTGGAATTAAATCAATTGAAAGCGCTTTAAAGAAAATTGGATTTCATTCGGCAGAAGAAACAGCAATTGGAGCAACTATTGTAAAAAATGAATATCAAAAGATGATTGATAGTGGTGAGAAAAATGTTTTGATCTCATCATCTTGCCATTCTGTTAACTTACTAATTCAAAAATACTACCCAAAAATGTTAATGAATTTAGCAAATATTGTTTCACCTATGCAGGCTCATGCAATTGATATAAAAAAAAGATATCAAAATTCTAAAGTCGTTTTTATTGGCCCTTGTGTCGCGAAAAAAGATGAGGCCGATTATTATCACGGAATAGTGGATTCAGTCCTCACATTTGAAGAACTCTCTGAGTGGTTAGTCGAGGAAAATATATCAATTGAGTTTTCCGATACAAGAGATTGTATAGAGAAAAGTAGGGCAAGATTTTTCCCAACAACAGGTGGCATTATAAAATCTATAATTAACAAGAATGATAATTATACTTATATGGCTGTTGATGGTGTGGAAAATTGCATGAAGGCTCTTGCAGAAATAGAACAGTGCGAAATAAAAAAGTGCTTCGTAGAAATGTCAGCATGTGTGGGGAGTTGTATTGGCGGCCCAGTTATGGAAAAATACAGGAAAAAGACCGTTACGGATTATATTAATATATGTAAATATGCAGGGACCAAGGATTTCGATGTTGAAGAATTTGAACATAGTACGCTGCTAAAGCCATTTGCACAGATAAAACTGGATAACTTGACACCATCTGAATTTGAAATAGATAGTATATTGAGGCAATTAGGTAAGGAAAATCCAGAAGATCGACTGGATTGTGGGTCTTGTGGATATAATTCATGTAGAGATAAAGCAATCGCAGTGCATTACGATAAGGCTGATCTTACTATGTGCTTGCCATCATTGTATGCAAAATCCGAATCTTTCTCGGATTCAATAGTTGCTAATTCTCCTAATGCTATAATAGTTCTAAATTATGATTTGGAAGTGCAAAGATTGAACTCGGCAGCTCTTAGTTTGATTAATATAAAAAGGCAAACTGATGTTTTGGGTGAACCCGTGATACGGATACTTGATCCCTCGGATTTTATAAAAGTCCGTGAGGGCCTTAAATCAATAAGAAATGAGCGGAAATATTTGGCCGAGTATGATAAGTATGTCGATGTAACAATTACTTATGATGCTCAAAATAAATTATTGATAGGAATACTGAGAAATGTTACGGAAGAGGCTAAGGAACGTGTAAAAAAAGAAACATTAAGCAAACAAACAGTAGAAACTACGAATAAGGTTATTGAAAAACAAATGCGTGTTGTGCATGAAATAGCTTCTTTACTCGGAGAAACTGCTGCTGAAACAAAAATTGCACTTACAAAGCTCAAGGAGTCAATTGGAGATGATTAATTACTGTGCGGAAATTGGATTCAATAGTTTAAATAAATACAAAGAAGAATTATGCGGCGATCAAGTTGAGGTAATTGAGGGGGATGATGGTTCTACTACAATCGTATTAGCAGATGGCTTAGGCAGCGGAGTTAAAGCGAATATTCTTTCTACCCTCACTGCTAAAATTATTTCGACAATGATAGCGGATGGACTTAGCATAACAGACTGCGTCGAAACTATAGCTCAAACTTTGCCAGTTTGTTCTGTGCGTGAAATTGCATATTCAACTTTCACGATTTTTAGAATAATTGATAACAAAGAAGCTGAAATAATTCAATATGATAATCCGAGGATCATTTTAATTAGAGATAGCGAAAATTATGAAATACCTTATAATGAAATGCTTATTGGTGGAAAAAAAATTCTCATTTCAAAAATAAATATTAAAGAAAATGACTTATTTATTTTGATGAGTGATGGTTGTATCCATGCGGGGGTTGGTAGTACACTAAATTTTGGCTGGGACAGAAAAGAAATTGCAGAATATATATCGCCTATCACTCATGTAGGATTTACCGCTAAAACATTAAGTACAATATTGCTTGATAAATGTTATGCTTTGTATGGTGGAATGCCTGGAGATGATACTACAGCGTGTATGGTTCGGATAAGAAAACGTCAGCCTATGAATTTAATAATAGGCCCTCCATCTAATTATAGCGATACTGATAAAATGATGTCGCTGTTTTTTTCGAAAGAAGGGAAGCATATTGTTTGCGGCGGAACAACGTCGCAAATTGCAGCAAAGTTTCTTGGGCAAGAGTTGAAGACGTCTTTAGTCTTTCATGATTCAGACGTTCCTCCTGCAGCAGAAATAGCAGGGGTTGATCTAGTTACAGAAGGCGTAATTACAATCAATAAAGTTCTACAATATGCCAAAGACTATTTTAATGAAAATCTATTATATTCTGAATGGAGCGTGAAAAAAGACGCAGCATCATGTATTTCAAGATTGCTTTTTGAGGAGGCTACAGATATAAATTTTTATGTTGGTAAAGCAGTTAATCCTGTACATCAAAATCCAGAACTGCCTATTAATTTTAACATAAAGATGCAGCTTATTGATGAACTATCCCAATTGCTGGAAAAAATAGGAAAAAAAATAAAAGTCAGTTATTTCTAATCTATATTTACTATTTTACTACAAAGAAAGGTAATTCAATTCTATGTATAAATTTGATACTAAAGTACAGCATTTGAAGTATAAAGTCTTAAGAGAGGTTGCAAAAAATGCTTGGAATGATTCTCTTTTAGAAAATGTAGGAACGATACCCAAAACACTTGTATCGGGTAAAGAACCTACAATGCGGTGTTGTGTTTATAAAGAGCGTGCAATATTAGCAGAACGAGTTAAAATTGCAATGGGAGGCGATAAAACAAATCCTAACATAATTGAGGTTATGGATATTGCATGTGATGAATGCCCATCCTCTGGATATGTTGTTACATCCTCTTGTCGAGGGTGTTTATCTCACCGCTGCTTCGATTCATGCAAACTAGATGCTATATCTTTTAATAAGAACCATGTGGCTCAAATAGACACTAAAAAATGTGTCGACTGTGGCGCGTGCTCCAAAAATTGTCCTTATCATGCGATTATTAGTAGAAAAAGACCATGTGAAACCGCTTGTAAAGTAAAAGCGATAAAGCAGGGAAAAGATAATAGCGCGGAAATAATAAATGAAAAATGCATAAGATGTGGAGCTTGTATGTATCAGTGTCCATTCGGATCAATTGCGGACAAGTCATATATATTAGATACAATCGATATATTGAAGAGAAGCGAAAATAATATAAATTATAAAGTATATGCAGTGGTAGCACCATCTATCTCAAGTCAATTTCAATACGCAAAACTTGGACAAGTTGTTAGTGGAATTAAAGATTTAGGATTCCATACAATTGTAGAAGCTGCACTAGGTGCCGATGCGGTTGCATTAGAAGAATCAAGAGAACTTGCAGAAAAAGGGTTTCTAACAAGTTCTTGTTGTCCTGCATTTACAATGTATATAGAAAATCAATTTCCTGATATGATTGAGCATATTTCTCATAATCTATCTCCCATGGCTAGAATATCAAAATATATAAAAGAAACCGATAATACATCAAAAATAGTATTTATAGGTCCATGCACTGCCAAAAAAGCGGAGTTCCAGCTTGAAAGTGTAAAATCCTATGTGGATACTGTTATTACATTTGAGGAACTACAGGCATTGTTTGATAGCAAAAATATTGATTTGTCACTATTAGAAGAAGATGTTTTGGACAATGCATCATACTTTGGTAGAATTTTTGCTAGAAGTGGCGGGCTATCTGATGCAGTTGCCCAGGCGATTAAAGAGCAAGAAATCGATTTTGAGTTAAAACCTGAAACATGTAGTGGAATAGATGCATGCAGAGTTGCACTATTAAAAGCATCTAAAAATCTTTTAGACGCAAACTTTATTGAAGGTATGGCTTGCATAGACGGTTGTATAGGTGGAGCTGGTTGTTTGACGCATGGGGCTAAAGATAAGACTCAAGTTGATAAGTATGGCAAAGAAGCTATGGAAGCTAATATTCTCGATGCTGTTAAGTTAATGAACATTTGAATCATTTATCCTAATGTTACTGCTATACATACTTATAGTGTAGCAACGTTTGTCGCTACACTATAAGTCACGTTAGGGAATAAATATAAGCAGTTATTCTACGAAAATATACTCATTTTTTCTATGCGGTCGAATGCGTCACAGAGAGTATCTACGTTTACGGTACAAGCAATTCGGACATATCCTTCACCGCAGTTGCCGAAGCAATTGCCTGGAAGTACTAACACATGCGCTTCTTGTAATATTTTTAAAGATATTTCGTCGCTGCTAAGTCCTGTATTCTTTATGTTAATAAACAAGTAGAAGCTACCTCGAGGCGGCGAAATTACATGCATATTTGGAATTTTATTAATTCTATCTGCTGCATAAAACGATCTTTTTCGATATTCTTCTACCATCTCAGGTTGTATTTCTTTTCTGTGGCGAAGCGCATGAATAGCCGCTCTTTGAGAAATAGATGGAGCAGTAAATACTACGTTTTCATTAATCTGTTGAATTATTTTGATTATATAATCCGGCGCAATAATATTACCAACTCTCCAACCAGTCATTGTGAAGTTTTTTGAAAAAGAATTTAATATAATAGTTCTTTCTCTCATTTCTTTCATAGTTGCAAAAGGAACAAACTCGCTTTGATAGCTGAAAGCAGTATAGATATCATCAGAAATGACAATCAAATCATGCTTTTTCGCAACTTGTGCAATTTTTTCCATTGTTTCTACCGATAGACAGTTTCCAGTAGGATTGCATGGAGAGTTTATTACTAGTGCCTTAGTTCTTTCCGTGATTAGACTTTCTAATCTATCAATATTGATTTGGAAGTCTTCTTCTTCGAGAGTAGTAAGTTCTACAGGTATCCCTCTAACTAATTCAACTTGTTGCGAATATGGAGTGAAGTAGGGTGATTGTAATATAACTTCATCGCCATCATCTACAATAGCCTCAAGTGCCAGATACATCCCTAAACAAGCTGATGCACAGACAAAAACCTCTTCATCTTTTACGTCCATCTTATATTCTTCTTTGTAGAATTTGCAGATTTCTTCTCTAAGTTCAGGATCTCCCCTAAAATCAGTGTATTTGGTGTGTCCCGCTTTTGCATCGGCAAATGCTTTGTCGATGATTAAATCATGTGTAATAATATCTGGATCTCCTAGGCTTAAGTTGATGACATCATCAAACTGTTTTGCAAGCACATCTGACTGTCCCATTGCTGTACTTTGATCTTTCCAATATCTTTTCGCAATAAATTTATGTTTCATAGTCTTAATGCTCCTTGCTACATTGCAATGTAGCAGCCCTTTCTCCCTATGATTTCTGTCGCATAGGGGCGACTTCTGTAAGTATTACTTCCGCATTCATATAGTAGCTAAATTCTTGAATAATTACTTGGACCAATTAGCTAAAATTCACGAATAGCTTTGTAAGTAATACTATGATAGGTATAGAAATTATAGTTTTTTCTAAGAATATTATCGCTAAATCTAATATATTAACTGGAAGTTTAGATGAAATCATATAAACACCGACTTCGCTTATGTAGATGATTTGTACTAATGAGATTATTGCAATAATGAATCTTGTTTCGGTTGATTCAATTCCTGATGAAATCAACGCAGGTAAAAACATGTCTGCAAAACCTACTACTACACCGGGAGCCGCTTCGAAAGCATACTCTACTCCTAGCACGTCTAGATAATATCCGAATGGCAAGCTGATCCATGTGAATATAGGAGTATATTCAGAAAGGATTAAGCCAATTGTGCCAATACAGATTGTAATAGGAATGACTGCCCAAATGATTCCCATAATAGTGCTCCAACCTGTTGCAAAGACACCCACTACATTGGGGCCTGATTTAGCTTTTGTAACTGCTGCAAAAGTCGCCCATTTTACTTTAGACACTCCATGTGGTTCTTCTTCTTGAATTTGTTTTCCCATTCCAGCGATGTAATTATCGGTATATTTTTTGTTAAGTGGCCAAATTCTAGTCATAATGATGACTGATAGGAATCCTGTAACCGTTAGAATTAAGTACATAGGAACGAAATATTCGGTCACCCCAATTGTTTCAGCTATTACTAAGCAAAATGGCAGCGATACACACGAAAAACAAGTTGCAATTGTAACTGCTTCTCTGCCAGTGTAGTATCCTTTTTCATATTGTTGAACCGTAAGGACAACTCCTACATTGTTGTTTCCAATCCAAGAAGCACATAGGTCGATTGCTGCACGTCCAGGTAGCTTGAATAAAGGTTTAAGAAGTCCTCTAATCAATGTTCCAACGAAATCCATTATGCCATACTCAGTTAATAACGGCATCAAAAATGCTGCAACGAACCACCATGAGATTAGTGTTCCCATTAGACTCATCATTGTTCCACCTGTAGCGCCAGACCAAACTGCCTCAGGTCCTATTTGGAAATATACCATAGTTGCGATTACTGCACCAACTACGCGCAAACACGTGTATATAGGTGTTGTAACGAAACATGATTTTAGAATCTTACCTTCAGTGATAAATTTGGGTTTGAATAATAAAGTGATTAGTGCACCAATTGCCGATATTACTACTACACTAAAAATTAGCAAATTTGCAAATGATGAAATTAAATTTGCTGCAATATTAGATAATACTCCGAGGGGAATATTTAAAGATCCATCTACAATTATTGGGGTTAAAAAAATGAATATTCCGGCTATCGATGGAAGAATAAATTTTAAATACTGTGTAGTTGTAAATTTTTGGTTCAAGTCTATTCCTTCTACTGATGTAACTGTTTGATCTACTGATTTTGTTTCATTTACATTGCTGTTCATATAATACCTCCTGTAAATAATTTTTGTTAATATGGATTATTAACGATTTTAAAAGCTTTGTCAAGTTGTCCTAAAACGCAATAGACTAGGTTCATTACCGAGATGTTTTCCAAGTCACTAAACGCTTCTTTGCTATAAAATGCTGAATGTGGAGTTAGAATTACATTGTCTCTGTTTAGCAATTTGCACTTGTAAAGATCCGGATTTTCCTCTTCTAGTACATCCAAAGCAGCGCCTTTAATCCAGCCCTTGTCGAGTGCTTCTGCTACATCTTTTTCTACCATACAAATGCCTCTGGCCGTATTGATGAAGAACGGTTTCTTCTTAAATTTAGAGAACTTATCTCTATTAAAAAAATTTAGATTAGTTTCGTTTGCATCCATATGATTTGTAATAATATCGCTTTGATCAAAGATTTCTTCTAATGATACTTTTTTAACTCCATATTCACCGGCAACTTCATCTGTCAGTTTAGGGTCATTCGCAATTACTTGGAATCCAAAAGCTAGTGCTCGCCTGCTTACTGCTTTGCCGATCTTGCCAAATCCAATGATTCCCAATACTTGGCCTTCAATTCGAGAAGGTGGCGTGCATGTAGAAAATATCCATTTTTTTTCTTTTTGTATCTGTTCATCATAAATTTTTATATTTCTATATAAATTTAAAATAAATGACATAGTATGGTCGGCCACTTCTCTTGTGCAGTATTCTCCAATTGCGCATACAGCAGTCTTCTTTTCGTCACAGGTTTTTAAGTCAACATTGTTAAATCCTGTGGCAGTGATTGAAATTGCTTTTAGCTTAGTACATTGTCGAAGTATTGATTCATCAAGATTTATATATGCAGTTAAAATTCCGTCAGCATCTTTTATTACTTCTAATAATTCCATGTCTTGAGTGTACGGATGTACAATTAATTCTATTTCTTCTCCGAGTTCTTTCTTGAATAGCTCTGATTCATACGCAACATTTCTGCTGTAAAGTTCTTCTTGTCGATCTGTAATGACAATCTTCAATATTTCCTCCTTTCTAATGAGATTGAACTGTCTAGGACAAATATCTCATCACAATTAACTATATAATACCATAAATTATGACTTTTAAAAAGCAGATATTCGAAGTAAAACTTATGGTAATAGCCAGTCTCTAGAGTTTATTCGAGAATTTCTACTTAGTTAAGAAGCATAGTTATTATTACATGTCCATGACTAAATAGAGAATAATTTGATGAACAACTCGATTTTGTATTATATTACCGTTCCAGGATTCATTATTCCCTTAGGATCAAAAACTTTTTTTATTCCTCTCATTAATTCAAGTTCGATTGGATTTTTTTGCAATTCTAGGTCCTTAACACGAATTTTTCCTACACCATGCTCTCCTGTAATTGTTCCTCCATATGAAAAACACTTCTCATACATTTTATACTTTAGTTCTTCTGCATAAGCAGGGATAGACCCATCTTCTAAATATAGAATATCATTGTGCACATTTCCGTCCGCGATATGTGTAATTACATTAGTTCTTGTGTTATAATCACTCGCCAGTTTCTTTAGATCCATAATGAATTCTGAAACGTGAGAGCGGGGAACTGCCATATCGAACGAGTCGCATATGTCATGTTTGATATATTCATAGTGTTGGCTTCTTACAAGAAGAAGTTCTTTTTGTTCGCTATCTTTTTCTGCGTATAGACATTCATAGGAATTATTGTCGTTACATACTTGTTCAATATTCTTTACTGCTAGCATCAATTGTTCGTGACTTCGTTCAGAAAGTATTATCATCAAATCGGCGTTTCCTTTTTCTGCTTGCCATTTTAGTCCAAGCATTTCAGACGTGCCTACGAACATCTGTTTGTCCATATATTCTACAGCTAAAGGAGTATCTCCATTTTTTAGGATGTCCATTACAGCATTGCACGCATCTTCAATTTTTTCAAATGGCGCAATGATTGTAGCGGAATAATTGTCTTTGGGAAATATTTTTAAATTAATTTTAGTTACGATTCCCAATGTTCCTTCGCTCCCCAGGAAGTTTTGCATCAAATCGTAGCCTGCATTGTTCTTTATGAGCTTGCCACCAAGATTCAAAATTTCTCCACTAGGTAGAACTACTTCCATGCCCATTATGTGCTTTCGCATAACCCCATGTCGTACTGCACGAGCACCGCCTGCATTTGTTACTGCCATTCCTCCCATTTGCGCACCTTCGTCACCAGGGTGAACTGGGAAGCTAAGACCAACATGGTGTTCTAATTCTTCTAGCAAGTCCATTAATGTAACTCCGGCTTCTAAAACAGCAATCATGTTTTGGCTATCTATTTCTATTATGTTTTTCATGCGTTCCATCGTAATTATGAAACTTTCTTTTGTCGGAGTGCATCCACCAGCCAATCCTGTTGCCCCTCCACGAACCACTACAGGTATTTCTTCCCTATTTGCTATTTTAACAATTGAAGAAACTTCCTGTGTGTTTGCAGGTTTTAAGACTATGCAATTCTTATTGGCATTCGGTCTATACGTGATTTCTACTTCATCAAAAAGGTAGCTTTCTGTTCTTTCATCAGAAATAATGTAGTCTTCTCCAACTATTTCAATTAGTTCTTTTATTATGTTTTTTCTATTTAATAATGAGTCCATTTTATTTTGCTCCCTTATTCCATTTTTCAATCAATGTAGGTACGACTTCATATAAGTCACCTATATATCCGTAATTAGCCACTCCAAAAATCGGTGCACTAGGGTCAGAATTAATAGCAATAATAATATCAGACTCTTTCATCCCTGCTAAATGTTGAGGTGCACCAGATATTCCGCACGCAATATATACTTTGGGTTTAACTCTATTTCCGCTATAGCCTACTTGTTTACTACTCGTTTCCATACCAGCATCAACTAATGCACGTGATACTCCCACTGTTCCGCCTAAGATGTTTGCTAATTTTGCCAGTAAATCCAAATCTTCTTTTTTTCTAATGCCTCGACCACCAGCTACTATTACTTCAGCATCAGTGATATCTACTTCGGAGAGATCGTGTACTTCGTCGATCATTACTGAATCTATTTCATTACAAAAAGGTTTAATTTTTTCAATTTCTCCGGTTCTCTTTATATCTGGAGTTGCTTCTTTAAATTCTTTATATCTGACAGTAGCCATTTGGGGGTATTTAACAGTCTTGATATGTGCCAGCAAGTTATCACTAAATGCAGGTCTTATTTGAATTAGTTTGTTTTCATCGTCTAATTCGAGTTCTGTGCAATCCGCTGTCAGTCCCGTTTTCAATGCAGCTGCAATTCTGGGTGCCAGTGAGCGCCCAAGGTTAGTTGCCCCGAATAAAACTATTTCGGGTTTGTGTTTTTCAATAAATGGAACGATGTTTTTAGCGAAAAGATTTTCATCTGCATTTTCAAAGCTTGGGTCTTTCATAATATAAACTTTGTCAGCACCGCAGTGTATTAGTTTATTCACTTCCAGATCATTATGTGTAAGAAGAAGACAGTTAATTTCAGATCCTAACTTCTCTACAAGAAGATTTGCTTTATATAATAACTCGTAGCTCACCTTATGAACTGAGCCTAGATTTTCCTCAGAAATAATTAAGATTCCATTGTATTCTTTATTTTCATTCATTGGTTTTTCTCCATATTAATTAACATTATACAAAAGTTTTTGACTTGCGATGTCAACACATTCAATGTGCTTTTGTTATGAACATCACAAGTTGTACAAATCGAGAAAGAATATTTAGTAGCGTTTGTTTAGATTGTTTCTCAATTACAATTAAAGGTGGTCATGCAAAACTTCTTTCATATCTTTTTCGAAAGTATTTAAAGAATCTCTATATATCTTACTCTCGCGTTTTTCTTCTTTTGGTATATGGATTTTAGAAACTTTAGTAGGAGATCCAGAGAACCCAACGTCATCACTTGTGATATCTGTAAGCTTATCAATTCCAATTTGTTCTATATCTATTTCCATTGATTCAAGTTTTCTTTTTACAGTCGCAAGTTTTAATTTTCCAATGTTTTTCGTAACACTAATAAGAGCAGGTATTTTCATGCTTCTAGTTTGCTTTTTCCCACTTATATTTTCTATTTCAACTTGAATCCAATCAGCCTTTTTATTAATCTTTTCAACGTAGTAAGCATGGGGAATTTCAAGAAGCTGTGCCACCTCCGCTCCCACTTGTGCAGTGTCTCCATCAACGGATTTTTCGCCACAAAGTATTAAGTCATATGAAAGTCTCTTGATTGCTGAACTAAGTGCTACAGAGGTTGCAAGTGTATCTGCACCTCCAAATGCACGATCTGTTAATAAGATGCATCTGTCTGCGCCTCTCGAGTAAGCGTCTCTTAATGTCAATTCAGCTTTAGTCGGACCCATTGAAATTACAGTTACCGTTCCACCGTAAATGGACTTTAGGTCCAGTGCTGCTTGTAACGCATTTTCATCGAAAGGATTCATTTCTCCTTTTGCAGCCGATCTTCTGACTACTCCTTTTTCCTGGTCAAAAGTGACTTTATTCATATCGGGCACTTCTTTTATTAAGACTAAGATTTCCATAGTTACTTTCCTTTACCAAATTAATTTTAGAAATATACGAATTTATTAAATTAAAGATATTTTGTTATAATGTTGATAAGATTGCAGTGGTCAGACCACTTTATAGAATAATACTATAATTCCATTTTATATGCAATAATTTTTTTAATTTTTTGATTATTTATTTTATTTGAATTATGTATTATACTATAAATAGATTAATTATCACTTGCGTAGTGGAGAATGAAAATGTATAAACCTATAGAAAGCAATGACATTGTACAATCTGTTATTGAGCAAATTCAAGAATTAATAATGGAAGGTGATTTAAAAGAAGGGGACAAGCTTCCATCTGAAAGAGAACTGACTGGAATAATGAAGATTAGTAGACCCGCACTAAGGGAGGCACTCACATCACTTGAAATGCTAGGACTAATAAAAAGTAAGCATGGAAAAGGGAATTACATTGTTAACCACGTAACCGAAAGTTACTTCAAACCGGTTTCATTGTCTTTTAAGCTGAGCAATGGGACATCAGAACATTTGTTTGATTTCAGATTGTCCTTGGAAACTCTTTCAGTAAAAAAGGCAGCACAATATTCCGTGCCAGCTGATATTGGAAATTTGCGAAATATTATCATGAGAATGAAAAACACTTCTGAATTAAAGGATATACAAGAATTAGATCGGCTATTCCATTTTGAAATTGCGAAAATTTCAAAGAATCCACTTATTATAAACACATTGGAAAGCTGTTCGTACTTGTTGGACGTGTTTATTGAACAGACAGTCGCTCTATCATTTTTTGAAGGGGATTCTGTAGAGAACATATTCAACGAACATGAGAAAATAGTAGAGGCCATTGAAATGCATGATGAGGGGAGGGCTATAATATCTATGCAGATGCACCTAAGCAACATTAAGGTGCAATTGCTTAAAGATTAAGTGTTTTGTCGTATTAAATGGATCTTGATAGGAAGAGAAATATTTTCGTACAGATCCATTTGCGAATCATTTGAATTAATTGTTTCTCCAATTTTCTTTATTCTATAGCGTATTGTATTCTTATGACAATACATTGCTTCCGCGACTTTTGAGATATCTCCCTTGTATAATACATAGTTTATTGCAGTTTCAATTATTTCATTTTCGCTGTTATTTATTTCGATTAAATCTTTCATAAAGTCATCCAAGTATTTTTTCGAATGCTTGGAGTTTGCAATATTAATTATTAATGACCAATTAGCGATTGAGCTGAAGTCTCTACAATTTTCTTTTTCTATTTTAGCTACTAATTTAGCGCTTCTCGCCTGTAAAATTGCTTCGCGAATATGTTCTATGCCACTATGAATATTACTTATCCCATACGTATAATTGGCTAGAGTTAAAGAGCACGAGATGCATATCGATTCAAGCATTGTTTTGAATTGTTTTGCAGATGTTGCTTGTGTCATGATTACAATAAATTCTTTATCATAATGTCCCCACAAACACTTTTCTTCGAGTCTATCAGTAGGGAGTGCATTTATTGAGCATTTTTGTGCATCATTAATGTTGTCTAGTTCAATTACAGCCACTTGAAGTTCACCATTTAATCCAGGTTTTATGGATTTTGTGCGCTTTACATGTTCCCTTTGAGATTCATCATTGTTAATAATGTCGTTTAAGTATGATTCGACTATTTCTGCTTTTGTTTCTTTTTTGATCCTACTTATTATTGCAAAAATGATGTCTTCGAAATAAGCATCTTTGTGTGCAAATTTAATGATTGGGAAGTTACAGTTGTTTGCTATTTTCAGAACTTCAGAAGGTAAAGTGTCGTATATGACACTTTTATATGCTAGACAGGTAACATCAAGAGATATTAATTTTTTTATAGCTTTAATTAAAAGGGAAGGATTGTCTTTAGCAAATAGAAGGCTA
>CAYJGJ010000005.1:6009-16054 GCA_964370025.1 uncultured Oscillospiraceae bacterium | reverse complement strand
ACTACACTATTAGGATCAAATAAAATATCATCCTCGTTGAGAATAGATATGAATTCAAAATCCAATATATTACCACTAGCTATTTGCTTGTGTATGCCTTTTTCGCCCGCAACAACTTCGAAATTGCTAAACTGATCTAAATCTAGTAGATTTTTTAATGTCAGCATTAAAATCCTTCCCCATAATACTTGATTATTCTACATTACTATCTATATTTTATTATATTTTGTAGAATAATTCAACCGCTAAATATAAGTTATAAAGGTCAAGTTTAGATGTAAGTTCGTATGGTGAGTGCATTGCAATGACAGGAACACCTATATCAATTACGTCAATATTGTAGTACGTTACAAATTGTGTGTCTGTCCCGCCACCACCTGTCTCGTTGGCAGTACCAAAATCTTCCGCCTGCCATATTATTCCATTTTTGTCAAAACTAGTTGCTAATAAGTGCATGTAAGCACTGTCTGCCTCCGAACCATCTGATTTGCCGGGTCCACCTGTATATTTTACTAGTACACATCCTTTGTTGATGTGCGCGGCGTTTTTTTTGTCAAACGGATCTGGAAAAGTCGGATCAAATCCAGCTGTGACATCAACGGTAAGGGCCTTTGTGTTTCTGAACATTGTTTTTTCGTTTACATTTTGCATTTCCGCCAAATATTCCATAAAATCAAAAACATATCTAGAATTAAGCCCAGTATTACCTACAGACCCAATTTCTTCCTTATCAGTCAACACACATATGGTAGTATATGTAGGTGATGTTGTTTTTATTTCATTTTGTAATATTGAATAAGCTGAAGAACGATTATCTTGCCCATATGCAGCAATCAAGCTTCTGTCAAATCCAACATCTCGAGCTCGAAAGGCTGGTACAATTTGGATTTCTGCTGTTGAAAAATTTCGTTCAGTTAAATCGTACTTTTCATTTAATATATTGAGTACATTTAGTTTTACTAGATCTTCCAAATCATCAATAGCTTCATCTTCTGGATTGAGAAAGGGTAGTGAGCCGAGTATAATATTAAGTTCTTCTCCTTTTACTCCCTCAGATAATGGTCTTTTTTCTTGTTCTGACGATAAGTGTGGGAGCAAGTCTGATATGTAAAAAATAGGATCATCGTTGTTTTCTCCGATTGAAATGTCAAGTATATCACCATTGGAATTGTATATGCTACCGTGTATTGCTAGAGGAATTGTTACCCATTGATAATTTCTTATTCCACCATAAAATCTACTTTTAAAGTAACAGATTTCTTCTTCCTCAAAAACTGGGTGAGCTTTTAGGTCTATTCGAGGTGAATCAATATGTGCAGAAGCCAATCGAATTCCTCTGTCTACATCTTCCGTCCCAATTGTAGCACTTATTATCGCCTTTCCACGATTGATACAGTATATTTTATCTCCGGATACATATTTTTTTTGAGGATCAAATTCTTTATACCCATTATCAGTTAATAGTTTCAGAGCATATTTCACACATTCTTTTTCAGTTTTGCATTGATTCAAAAAATCCTTATATCCTTCACAGTACTTTTGTGATAAGTCAAGCTGTTTTATGTTTTGATTTAATACATGTTTCTTTTTGAATGTTAGCTTTTCTTGAAGCTCCTTTGCTGTTTTCTTTTTTTGTTCCATTTTATTTTCGTTCCCTTCTGAATTAATATTTCTCCTAGAATAATTACATGAAAATATTGTTTCACTTATTATTTCAAAAAAATTATAAAATGTAAATTGGTATTATTACAAATTTTCATATAAATGCTTGTATTATTATATTTATATGAATTGTTATGATTAGTATATAATAGTCATGGTGTAATAAAGAAAGCTAAAGTTATTAGGATACACGGTGACCGTGCTCGAGTTAGCTATTATAGTAATTTATCTCAGAATGGTTAACATAGCAGAATAACATAAATTAATTGAAGATTAAAATGGTGACGTATATGTATAAAATAATTGTAAAAAATGGCTATATTGTTGATGGTAGTAGTAAAAAAGGATTTTATTCAGATTTGCTTGTCGAGGGTGGGATAATCAGGAAAATTGGTACTAATTTCGATGAAGAAAATTGCGATGTAATTGACGCAACGAGATTGTATGTAGCTCCTGGGTTCGTTGATTCGCACTCTCATTCCGATATGGAGTTGTTTAATGAGCCAAGTGGATACAATGTTTTGGGACAGGGAATTACAACACAAATTACGGGGCAGTGTGGCATGGGGTTAGTGCCTTTTTGTGTGGAAAGCTTAACCCGAGAGAATTCAATTCCAGAAACGAAATGGGAGTATTGTAAAGAAAAATGCAATGATTTTTCGACATATGTAGATTTTCTTAAAACAGTAAAAATGCCTACAAACTATGCAATGTACATTGCGCACGGAGCTGTTCGCGAACGGGTAATGGGATTCAGCGGTGATATTCCTAGTAATGAGCAAATGGAAAGAATGAAGGAGTATTTACATGAGGGAATGCGCTGCGGGTTCTTAGGTTATTCTTCTTGTTTAGTCTATCCACCTTCTTGTTATGCTAATAAAGAAGAACTGATAGCGCTAGCAAAAGTGGTAGGGGAATATAATGGAACATATGTTTCCCACGTTCGCAATGAAGGTGATTATATTGAAGATGCAGTAATTGAGGCAATTGAAATAGGAAAAAAAGCAGGAGTAAGTGTTACAATATCACATTTAAAAGTGGAAGGAAAGCATAATAAGGGAAAATCAAATAAATTGTTGAGATTAGTGGAACAAGCGAATGAGGAAGGTTTTTATGTTAGAGCTGATCAATATCCTTATGACGGCGGATGTGCCCCATTGATTTTGCAAATTCCACCTAAATACTTAACAGATGGAATTGATTCATTATTAGAAAACTTAACGGATTCCGAATTGAGAAAACGTATACATTACTCAATATTTAATGAATCTGATGAATGTGATAGTGCGCTTTATACAGCCGGTTATGACAATACTATGATTTCTTATGCAAAAAATGGACCAAGCTATGTAGGTAGTACAATAGAACAAATTGCGAAAAAGATGGGGAAAGAACCCATAGATGCAATGTGTGATATGCTAATAGAATCTAATGGAGAAATAGATGCAATATATTTATCTCAAAACAGCGAGGATATTTTAAATATAATGTCAAGTCCATACGTTGCGGGGGGTACTGACGGCTCGGATTATCCAATTTTCCATTCATCTGAAGATATAGGCGGAGATCATCCACGCGCAATAGGGGCAATGCCTATGAGACTAAGGCTAATCCGAGATAATAAATTAATGTCGATTGAGCAAGCAATATACCAAATGACATGCATGCCTGCTGAGATGGCGGGAATTAAAAATATCGGTTTAATTAAGGAAGGATATAAGGCGGATATTTGTATTTTTGACTACGAAACTGTTGCTGAGGGAGCGAATTATCATAACCCGTATAAATCAAATAAGGGAATCAAATATGTTTTAGTTGGAGGTAAGATTGCTTTTATGAATGGAATTGTAACTGGAGAAAAAAATGGAGAATTTCTAAGGCTTAATAGATAAAATTGTAAAATATAACAATTGTTCTTAGTACAATTATTGTTTTAAAATATATGTATTTTATCCAAACACTAAATCATCACATAATGTATATAATAAGTGTGTACTTATTTCCAACATATACTTTAGATGAATAAAAATATGTTTTAAGGTTATTTTAAAAATTAAGCAACACATATTTTAAGTAGTAATTATATAATAAAATACATTATTAGAAATTTAAGTATTAGAGTGAATGGAGATTGAAAATGCTAATTTATTTATTTAAAAGAGTCATGATGTCTATTGTTGTACTGTTTATGGTAACATGTATAACGTATACATTTATGTCTTTAGTTCCTGGCGGTCCATTTTTATCCGATTTGCGACAATCCAAAGAGGTACAAGAAGCTCTCGAGGCAAAATATGGATATGATCAGCCTCTACCCATGCAAATCAAAAATTATATTGTCGATTTCGTCAATCTTGACTTTGGCACGTCTTTGAAAATGCAACAAAATAGACCTGTTATAGATATTTTGATTGAATTATTCCCCACATCAGCAATGCTTGGAATCAGCGCATTCATGTTAGCGATTCTACTCGGAATACCAATGGGCTGTTTGTCTGCTTACTATAGTGGGTCAAAATTAGATAGTACGTTACGAGTTATTATGACGTTAGGAATGTCAGTTCCAAGCTTTGTAGTAGCCACATTAGCATTAATTATTTTTGGTGTGTGGCTACAATGGATTCCTGCAATAGGTATAAATTCAATTTCGGGATATATAATGCCTTGTCTGATTTTATCCTTTAGTCCTATGTGCACAATCGGTAGATTAGCGCGTGCAAGTATGATGGATGTAATTAATCAAGACTATATTAGGACGGCGAATGCTAAAGGATTATCTTCTAGTAAGGTTATATTTAAACATGCTTTAAGAAATGCCATGATCCCAGTGCTGACTTTTTTAGGCCCAATGACTGCATATATACTTACAGGTAGCTTTGTTGTTGAGACAGTTTTTGCCATTCCAGGTATAGGAAGGTATTTTGTACAGTGTATAATTGCAAGAGATTATCCTATAATTATGGCAACTACTATTTTACTTGCTGGGTTAGTAATTATAATGAATTTAATTGTTGATATATTATATAGAGTCGTCGATCCTAGAATAGATATTACAAAAGGGGTGGAATTATGATTAATTTGAATGCGAAGAAGAGATACACATTACATCCTGATTTTTATGATATGTTGAAAGAAATTGATATTAATGATGATGACTTTGGATTTGCATCTGATGAGGAAAAAGCGAACTACGTTGAAATAGCGCCTTCAATTTCTTATTGGAAGGATGCATGGCGACGTCTAAAAAAGAATAGGATTGCGGTAGTTTCGCTCGGGCTAATAATTTTTATCGTTCTTTTTGCTTTTATAGGACCACTTTTTTATGAAATTGACTACACTACAATGCAACAGGGGAGCGAAAACTTACCACCTAGTTTTAAACATCCATTTGGGACCGATAAATTCGGTCGTGATATTATGGTAAGGACAATGTATGGCGCGAGAATTTCTTTAACTATTGGAGTGTTTGCAAGTGCTATCGTTTTGACTATTGGCACTATTTACGGATCGATAGCGGGCTATTTTGGTGGAAAAGTAGATAATGTTATGATGAGAATTTGTGATTTAATTCATACAATTCCTGATGTTTTAGTTGTAATTTTATTATCGACTACAATAAAAATACCTTTGCAAGAATGGTGTAATACTAGTGATTCCGAATTGGCGAGAAGTTTGGCCGAAATAGGTCCCGGCTTAATCTCTATTTTCCTTGCATTTGGACTTCTGTATTGGGTGGCTATGGCACGAATTATTAGAGGTCAAATTTTAATGTTGAAACAACAAGAATATGTTACCGCCGCAAGAGCGTTAGGTGCAAAACCTAAAAGAATAATTGTAAAGCACTTATGGCCAAATTGTATTGGACAAATCATTGTAAATATATGTTTGGAAATTCCAGCAGCAATTTTCTTGGAATCATTTTTGTCGTTTTTAGGTCTAGGGGTAACTGCGCCATTGACAAGTTTGGGTTCAATGGCATCCGATGCTCTAGCTGGAATTTATTCGTATCCACATAGACTGATCATACCAGCTCTTATATTAAGTGTAATGATTTTGAGTTTAAATCTATTTGGTGATGGGTTGCGTGACGCACTCGATCCACGTCTAAAGAAATAGGGGAGAAAAAATGAAACAGAATAATGATGAGAATAAAAATATATTATTGAGCGTCAATAACTTAAAAGTATCTTTTTTTACCCCAGCAGGAGAGGTTAAAGCGGTTAATAACGTATCTTATGACTTGATGGAAGGCGAGGTCATGGGAATAGTAGGTGAATCAGGTTCAGGTAAGAGTGTTAGTGTTTTTACCATTATGGGGTTATTACCTTCTCCGGGAAAAGTAGTTGGAGGAGAGATATTATTTGATGGGAAAAATGTTCTTGAGTATGATAAACATCAAATAAAAAAAATGAGAGGGAATGATATCAGTATGATTTTTCAAAACCCAATGACTTGTTTGAACCCAGTATATACCGTTGAAAATCAATTGGCAGAAGCAATTCTATCACATATAAAAATGG
The DNA here is from genome assembly GCA_964370025.1 of uncultured Oscillospiraceae bacterium. Lineage (GTDB taxonomy): Bacteria > Bacillota > Clostridia > Peptostreptococcales > Anaerovoracaceae > CAYJGJ01. The sequence continues at coordinate 9,872 of CAYJGJ010000005.1, read as the reverse complement.
ACAAAAAAGACGTTCATAATAAAGTTATGGAAGTATTAGAATTAGTAGGAATAAATAATGTCAAAAAACGCATGAAACAATATCCACATGAATTATCAGGTGGAATGCGACAACGCGTCATGATAGCTATGGGATTAATATGTGATCCCAAAGTTCTGATTGCTGATGAACCTACTACAGCATTAGATGTTACGATTCAAGCTCAAATTCTAGACTTGATGAAGGACTTAATTGCCAAAACAAAAATGTCCGTGATATTTATAACTCACAACTTAGGAGTGGTAGCAGAAATATGCGACTCTGTCGCGGTTATGTATGCTGGAAAAATTGTTGAACAAGGACATGTTGATGATATTTTTAATAATCCGTCACACCCGTACACGGTAGGATTATTAAATTCCATGCCAAAATTAGATAACATGGATAATGAAAGATTAATTCCTATTGATGGAGCTCCTGTAGACATGTTGAACCCACCGGTAGGGTGTGGTTTTGCTCCACGATGCAAGCAGTGTATGAAGATTTGTTTAAAAGTTGAACCGCCAATAGTGAAAATTAGTGACAAGCATATCGCAAAATGTTGGTTGCAGGCGATTGAAGAAAAGGAAGGTGCTCAAAATGAATAGCGAGAACTCTAACGATGTATTGATCAAAGTAGATCATCTTTCAAAGTATTTCCCTGTAAAAAACGGATTGTTTAAAAAGCAAAATCTAAAAGCTGTAAATGACGTTTCTTTTCAAATAATGCGTGGCGAAACATTAGGATTAGTTGGGGAATCTGGCTGTGGGAAAACGACGTTGGGACGCTGTATTATTCGCCTTTATGAACCTACTGCTGGCTGTATATCTTTCGGATCAAGTAAAATATTCGATGAGAAAGAAAAAGATCAAATTGATATGCAAGAATATCGTCGTAAAATGCAAATAATATTTCAAGATCCTTCCGCATCACTTAATCCGCGTATGACGGTAGCTGAGATAATAGGAGAAGCCTTAGATATTCACAAGATTTGCAAGAATGCTGCGGAAAGAACTTCTAGAATAAATGAATTGCTAACGGATGTTGGCTTGAATTCCAGTCACGCTAATAGATTTCCGCACGAATTCTCTGGCGGACAACAACAAAGAATCGGAATTGCTAGGGCACTAGCCGTGGAGCCGGAATTTATAGTATGCGATGAACCTATTTCAGCACTGGATGTTTCGATACAATCTCAAATAGTAAACATGTTAGAAGATCTTCAACGAGATAAAGGCCTTACATATTTATTTATTGCACATGATTTATCTGTTGTGAAGCATATTTCTAATAGAGTAGGTGTAATGTATCTTGGCAGTTTAGTTGAATTAGCCCCTTCAAATGAATTATATAAGACTCCATTGCATCCATATACGCAGTCACTATTGTCAGCAGTTCCTGTGCCAAATCCACAACAGTCGCGTGCAAAAAAGCGTATAGTATTGGAAGGAGATATTCCAAATCCCATAAATGTACCATGGGGATGTAAGTTCCATACTAGGTGTCCGCGAGCAATTGATAAGTGTAAAGTTGAAAGTCCAGAATGGAAAGAGGTTTGCGATAATCATTTTGTATCATGCCACATCGTAAATGAAAAATAGATGATTGTGGTAGTAGCAATGGAGGTATAAAATGGATAACGATATGCAAAAATGCTATTTGCGTTTAATTGAAATAATAGGTGAAGTGGATGATCTTAACCGTGCAGAAGCTATTCTTGAGTGGGATAGAGAAACATATATGCCTAATAATGGTGGGGAATGGAGAGGAATTCAAGCATCAACATTAAAGAAAATATCTCATGAAAAGTTTACCTCATCCGAGGTCGGAAATTTAATAGAAAAATTAAATAAATGGGCAGAAGATAAAGAGTGCGATATAGTTGAAGTAAGGGTCATTAGAACTGTTACAGAACAATATCGTAAAATGAAAAAACTTCCAGCTGAATTCGTGAAAAATAAAGCAAAGCTAAGTAACGAAGCATACTTAGCGTGGTTGAAGGCACGTGAAGAAAACAATTATTCAATTTTTTCACCATTTCTAGAAAAGATTGTGGATAAATCTAAGGAAGAGGCAGTATTATTAGGATATACAGGTCATATATTAGACCCTTTGATAGATCAAACAGACAAAGGGATGACTGCTGACATGTTAGAAGCGATATTCAATCCTCTAAAAATTGAATTAAGTAAAATTACATCTAAAATCAGAGAAAGTAAAAAAGAAATTCGAGTTGACTTTCTTAATAGATTTTTTGATCCAAAGAAACAAATGGAATCTTCAAAAATTGCCATTAGGAGAATAGGTTTTGATTTTGAATGTGGGAGACTTGATGAAGTCATTCACCCTTTTTGTACTACTTTTTCCCCAAGTGATGTAAGAATTACTACCAAAGTGGCGAAACATGATCCAACATCGTGTTTTTTTTCGTGTCTGCACGAAGCGGGACATGCAATGTATGAAATGAATATGCCTAGGAAATATTTCAGGACTCCAATGTATGAAGGAGCCACTTCAGGAATTCATGAGTCGCAGTCTAGAATGTGGGAGAATCTTGTAGGAAGATCATATTCCTTTTGGGAAAATTTTTATCCAGAGTATGCAAAGCTGTTTCCTGAATGTTTGAATGATGTGTCTGTATATGAGTGGTATTGCGCAATTAATAGAGTTAATTCGTCATATATAAGGGTTGAATCCGATGAAGTAACATATAATTTGCATATAATGTTACGATTTGAATTAGAAAAAGCTGTAATGGACGATAAACTTAAGGTGAAAGATCTAGAAGACGCATACAATTCAGGGTTAAAGCAGCTTTTAGACCTTCCAGCGCCTTCGCCTAATGAAGGGATTATTCAGGATATACATTGGACGGAGTTATTTGGCAGTGGATATCAAGGTTATACGATAGGCAATCTATGTAGTGCGCAATTCTTCAAAGCCGCAAATAGATTTGAACCAAGAATTAATCAAGATTTAAAGGCAGGTAAGTATGAGTCTTTACTAGAATGGTTCAAAGAAAATGTATATAAACATGGTGCATATTATAATGCGCAAAGACTATTAGAACTTAGTACGGGAAGCAATTTGGACTCGAAATATTATCTAGATTATATTAAGGAGAAATATAGTAATCTTTATGAAATTGAATTGTAGGCGAATTAATTGCAGTTCAAAAATTGCGTAGAGTGAATATTTTTGTCAAACTAACTATGATTTTTCATTTTAGTTTGCTCCAGAATAGTATTTAATATTAATAAGTTGCACAATTGTATTACCAAGTAAATGTATTGTTCATAATACAATTAATTCTACTGTTTTTATGTATTAAATCCAAACATACAGACTACGAGAATTTATATAATATATTATATTAAAATGCTTTGCAAAAAAATATGCAAAGCTAGAAAAAAAGGAGAATTTTATGAATAAAATCTTTAAAAGAAGCATTTCACTATTATTAGTTTTAATTATGATAGTGAGTTTAACTGCCTGTGGAGGTGGAACTGCAGAGAAAGATGGAGTGTTCGACATTAATCTGCAAGGTGAACCGCAAACGTTGGATCCAACTGTTGCAACTGGATTCGATTCTTGCACAATGATTTGGCACGCATTTGAAGGATTAACAAAGTGGGTCGATGATGGAAATGGAGTTTCTGTTTTAGAACCAGGTATGGCGGAATCATGGACAACATCTGATGATGGATTAGTATGGACATTTAATTTGAGGCAAGATGCAAAATGGAGTGATGGTGAACCTGTAACAGCTCATGATTTTGTGTATGGATGGAATCGTTCTATCGATCTTGATGCGGGTGCGGGTTTTGATTATATGCTTTCATTT
>CAYJGJ010000005.1:0-5999 GCA_964370025.1 uncultured Oscillospiraceae bacterium | reverse complement strand
CATTTGTAAAAGGTTATGATGAGGGAGAATTAGCTGTAGAAGCAATTGACGACTATACTTTTCAAGTAACATTATCAATGATAACTCCATATTTCTTGGATATTTGTGCATTTACTTCAACTATGCCGTTACGAGAAGATATTATTGAAGAATACGGTGATCAATGGACGTTAGAACCAAGTACTTATGTTTCAAATGGTCCAATGAAAATGACAGAATGGCAACATGATTCTCATATTGTTTTTGAAGCAAACGAACATTATTATGCACCAGATGGAATAGTTCCTACAATGAAATTCCATCTTATCAGCGATCCTAATACAGTATTGGCTGGATATAGAGCAGGACAAATTGATTATATTCAAGAATTCCCACAAGATGAAATTCCAGCATTGATGGAAAACGGAGAAATACTAACAGAAACAATGTATGCGGTAGATTACCTTGAATTTCAAGTTCAAACAGAACCATTTGATGATGCGAATGTAAGAAAAGCGCTTGCTTTAGTAATAGATCGTACGTATATTGCTGAAGAAATAAAAGGAATCGGAGAAGTACCAGCTGGTGGATTTGTTCCTCCGGGAATTGGAGATGCAGAAGGTTCTACCGATGATTTTAGAACAGTAGGTGGAGATTATATATCTGTTGATCCTGCAGAATATGAAGCTCAATGCGAAGAAGCCAGACAATTATTAGCTGATGCGGGATATCCAAACGGAGAAGGGTTTCCGATTACATCTTTAACATTCCCTTCTGGAGACACTTCCGTCCAAGAAACATTGCAAAATGTGTGGCAAACTGAGTTAGGAATATCCGTTTCGCTAGACCCTGTTGATTGGAATGTATATTTAGATAGATTATCGGTGGGAGATTTCCAATTATTAACATTAGGTTGGATGGCGCCTTATGCTGATCCTATAACATTCCTAGATATATATGTTTCGGGTGGCCCTAATAATGCAGCTCAATATAGCAATGAAAGATACGATGCGTTAATCGAAACTGCATTAACTGAATCTGATTCTTCGGTAAGAATGGAAGCTTTACATGAAGCAGAAGAATTACTAGTATTAGAGGACGCTGTAATGACACCTCTGTATTTTAGTTCTCAACCGTATATGCTACAAGAAGGTATCGAAGGTCTTCATTTTAATCCAATCGGTTCGTTCTTCTATGCACACGCAACTGGCTTCTAACAATTTGTAGATAGCTTTTTACTAATACTATTTCGGAATAGGTTATAAGGGTTTATATTATGCTTAATATAAACCCTTGTTTTATTTCTTTAACGATAATTGAGTGATAATAGTTCCTTTAGGTTATGCTACTGTAGCTGTATTTATGGATAATTAAGAGTACTTAAGGGATTAAAAATAGCAACTGTAATTAGTGTTGGTAATATGGATGGAAAATAATTAAGAAAAATAACGTTATATGTGTGTGTTTCTAAATTCTTCCTTAATTTTCTCGAGCAGTGCTCTATCAGTTAATACATCATAACCCGTGTATGAAAGTGCGAGTATTGAACGCATCATCATATTGATGCCTTCAGTTGAAACTGTGGCTTCTGCAAATTCTCTTGTATGCAACGCAAGCTCAGGCATATTTAAGCCAACCCACGGGTGTATAGATGGTATTCGATGACTTACATCACCCATATCTGTTGATCCATTCATATTTTCGTGAATTATGGTTTTTTCCCCCAAGGAAGTTAGATGTTCATTGAAACGATCTCCTAAAGCAATGTTCGTGATAAGGTTATAGTTAGTTTCCTCATTGTTCCATAATGTATATGTAGCACCTGTCGATGTTGATGCCGCTAGAGCACAATTTTCAACCATTTTTCGTAATGATTTTAATTCCTGCATTGTGTTGGCTCGACTTAAATAAGCTAGTGATGCGAATGCTGGAATTATGCTTGCTTTTTCGCCCCCATTTTTCACGATTCCATATAAATTAGTATCTAGGTGATATTGTTTTTGGATACCAATGGAATGATAGCAAAGCATTGCTGCATCAAGTGCATTAATTCCTTTTTGTGGCTCTACACCTGCATGAGAGTTTCGTCCATGAAAATCGATTTGAAGCGATTCAATTGCTTTAGTTTGTTTGCTTGCGTAAGTCACTGGATTAGGATGTACCATCATTGCGATGTCACATTCGTCAAAAGCTCCTTTGTTTGTCAACTCTACTTTAGTACATAAATTTTCTTCTCCAGGAGTCCCATAAACAACTATTTTTCCGCCCGTATCTTCTACTACTGACTTAAGACAATGGGCGGTTCCTATGGATATTGATGCGATTAAATTATGTCCACAACCGTGACCGATATCTGGCAAAGCATCCATCTCCGCCATAAGTCCAATTGTTGGGCCATTTTTCTTTGCAGCAAATTCCGCCCTAAATGCATTTTGTATGCCATAGTAATTACTTGTTATTGTGAATCCGTGTTTCGATAAGCTCTCGCAGAGAATTCTAGATGAATTTACTTCTTCTCCTCCAACCTCGGGATTATTATATAATGTTAGATTTATTTTTTTTAGTTCTGATTCCAGCAGGTTCAATTTCTTATTTATTATTTGATATGTTTCCATGATTTCCCCTAAATATCCTATTGCCAACAGATAATGAAATTAATATAATCTTGCTGTTATTATCGCATTTTTTTTAATGTTTGTATACTTGTATTTTTCCAATTATTATTTATTTTTAGATAACTTTATATTGTTAATAATATAGTTAGAATATGAATGTTTATTTGGCGATATGTATTTTGAAGTGTTGTGTTTATCACAAATAATAACATATATTTTTATATAATTGGAAAGAATAGAGCTTGCATAATGTGCTATAATAAGTAATAACTATTTTGTATATCGTAACCAAATAAGGCTGTAGGATTATTGTGTTATTAAAATCCAATAATTTTTAAGTATATCATAAAAAGAAAGGATTAATATGTTAAAGGAAGTAACGTACGACCACGTATTAGAAGCAGCATCCCAAATTTATAACCACATAGGTAAGGCTCCTCTTGTAAAATCATTGGCACTGAGCAACAACACTACTAACTTGTTTTTGAAGTTGGAATCGTCTCATCTTGTTAAAAGCTTTAAAATCCGAGGTGCACTGAACAAAATTATGTCATTGACTCCAGAAGAAAAAGAGAAGGGTGTAATTTCAATTTCTTCTGGGAATCACGGTATTGCTGTCAGTTACGCTGGTTCTTTGTTAGGAATTAAAAATACTAAAGTAATAGTTCCAGCTACAACTCCAAAAGCAAAAACAAATCAAATTAGACATTACGGAGCTGAAGTAATTGAGTATGGGGAAAATTATGATGAAGCACATGTATATGGGCAAAGGTTAATCGATGAAAGTGGTATGACATTTGTAGATGCATTTGACAAGGACTATTTGGTTTATGCGGGGCAGGGTACTTGCGGTTATGAAATAATAGAACAAAATCCAGATATTGATGTTATATTAGTTCCTGTCGGCGGTGGCGGACTGGTGACTGGTGTTAGTGTGGGCGCGCGAGGTCTAAAAAAAGATGTGAAAATAATAGGAGTTCAGCCGGAGGCTTCTCCTGCTATGGTTGCATCTATAAGGGATAACGAACCGTATTACTTGTATCCGACCGATCCTACCGTGTGTGAAGCATTGGCCGGAGGCATTGGAGAGCTCGCATTTCAAATGAGAGACTCGGTTTACGATGATATACTTCTAGTTAGTGAGGAAAGTATAAGAAGGGCAACTGCACACATGGTGCTAAACGAAAGATTTGTGGCTGAGCCATCAGGTTCTGCTACTGTGGCAGCATTTATGGATAATAAAGAGCGCTTTAAAGGATTAAATGTAGCGACTGTAATTAGCGGTGGAAATATTGATGGGAAATTACTAAAAGAAATAATAGAAGAATATAAGTATTAAATATATGTTTATCTTTGTAGTATGAATATATTTTAGTTAAAAGTATGAATAATATAATTTAAAAGAATTATACATTAATAAATCGTTGTATTTGATTGCAACGATTTTTTAATGTATATGTGTAGTTCTATCACGTCATTAATTCGCACTTGATATTTTTAGCATTTTTGTAGTATAATTTAATAAGGTATTAAATAGAAAATTGAGAAGAAGCGGAGGGAAATGTGGAAGAAAATATAAGTTTCGAAGAAGTGATTTCCCAAATTATTGAACTTCTTGAAGACAAAAAGTATATTGAAGCAAGAAAACTACTAATTGATAACAACGAAGCGGATATCGCTGAGATATTAGAAGAGATATATGAAGATTTGGGTGTATATACTACAGTCATAGTTTTCAGAATGCTCCCCAAAGATGTTTCTGTAGAAGTTTTTTCAAGATTGCCTTCAGATGACCAAGTCAATATCATTAGTGCAATCACAGATACCGAAATTGAGTATATTATTGATGAACTTGATTTTGACGATAAGATTGATGTATTAGAAGAATTGCCTGCTAATGTAGTAGATAAAATTTTAGAAAAAACGCCTAAAGAAGAGCGCAAGATGATTAATACTTTTCTAAACTATCCTGATAACTGTGCAGGTACGCTTATGACCCCGGACTACATAAGTTTGCAAAAAGACTGGACTGTGGGAGATGCTCTTGAATATATAAAAAAAGAGGGAATGGATAGTGAGACTATCTATACATGCTATGTGAAATCTAAAGGTCGCACTTTGATTGGAATTGTTTCATTGAGAAGCTTGGTAATTAGTGATGAAAGCACTCTGATTTCCGAGATAATGGCAGAAGATTTTGTCTCGATTAACGTGTATGAAGATCAAGAGGAAGTTTCAGAGAAATTTATTAAGTACGGGTTTATAGCGATTCCAGTAGTAGATAAAGAAGAAAGGTTAGTTGGCATTGTAACAGTAGATGACATACTATCAGTTATTGAAGAGGAAACCACGGAAGATATAGAGAGAATGGTAGGTGTATTTGATGGAACATCTGCGGAGTATTTAGATAGAGGTGTATTTTCTCACGTTAAGAGTCGTATTGTTTGGTTGTTTGTATTGATGTGCTCGTACGTTATAACTGGGACCATAATTGCTAGTTTTGAAACTACCCTTTCTCAGGTAATTGCTTTAGTGGCATATATGCCGATGCTAATGGGGACGGGTGGAAACTCAGGTTCTCAATCAGCAACTTTGATCATAAGAAGCCTAGCAGTAGGGGAAGTTGCCCCTAAGTCATGGTATAAAATACTTTGGAAAGAGTTTAGAATCAGTATTGTAGTAGGAGGATTGCTGAGTGCGTTTAACTTTGCTAGAATTTACTTCTTTGAACAAGTTCATGATTCTCAGCGCTTAGGAATAGCGGTTACAGTCTGTGCATCTATGATTGTAATAGTTGCAGCAGCGAAGGCTATAGGAGGAATGTTGCCGATAATTGCGAAGAAAGTAGGCATTGACCCAGCTTTGATGGCTAGTCCTATGATCTCTTCTATTACTGATATGATTTCTGTAACAGCGTATTTCTTATTGGCTAAATTAATTTTAGGAATATGACAATTCAAAGTTGATAACAGATGTCAAGGCGTTATATGATTAGAATGCTCATATAAGGAGCGTAAATTATTGAACAATAACAAAAGAGTAGCTATTATGAAGCTGCTCTTTTTATTTTGGTCATATGTGCTACAAGAGAAGTCCTATCATACGCACCCTGCATTGTCAAGTACCAATTTTGCCACAAAATGACCATTTTCGGTAATTGTAATTTCTTATTGAAATAAGTATAATTTTACTATGACAATGAGATGTGAAATTGCGGGTAAACATTTTCTTTCGAATTGCATTTAAATCGATATTATTAATATAAAGAAAGGAATGAATTATGAATTACAATAGTAAATTATTTAGAAAATTGTACAAGATAACTTGTATGCTTTTGATTTTCTCTTTGCTGATTGGAAATACACCTAGTGCATTTTTACTATCTGCACAAGCGGATTCATCATC
>CAYJGJ010000004.1:5469-73439 GCA_964370025.1 uncultured Oscillospiraceae bacterium | reverse complement strand
CAATAGAAATACATACACCCTTAGCCCGTTCTCCACGCAAAACGGCTGCGGGATACTTCATATTCAACATAGATCCAATGTTGCCATCAATCCATTCCATCATACCATTTTCATATACATCAGCCCTCTTTGTTACCAAGTTGACAACATTATTAGACCAATTTTGAATCGTTGTATAACGACAATGAGCATTCTTGTGGATTACAATCTCTACTACACCACAATGCAAACTCTCTCTAGAGTGGACCGGCGCAGTACAGCCTTCTAGATAATGAACGTCTGCTCCCTCATCAACTATTATCAAAGAGCGTTCAAACTGACCCATTAATTCCGAGTTAATTCGAAAATAGGATTGTAATGGTTTCTCTAGTTTTACATTTTTAGGAATATATATAAAAGATCCACCTGACCATACTGCAGAATTCAATGCTGCATATTTGTTATCATTGTAAGCTATTACAGATGCAAAATATTTTTTGAATATCTCAGGGTGCTGTTTCAAAGCGGAATCTGTATCCAGGAAAATAACACCTTTTTCAACAACTTCCGCCAACATATTATGATAAACAGCTTCCGAATCATATTGAGTAGTAACTCCATACAAAAAATCTTTTTCCGCATCAGGAATTCCTATGTTTTCAAATGTTTCTCTAATAGGATTAGAAACCTCTGACCAATCACTAGTAACATCATCATTTTTTGAAGACGCAACGAAATATGTATAATCGTCAAAATTAATAAAGCTTAAATCAGGCCCCCATTTAGGATTATCTATCTCCAAGAAGCTACGATATGATTTTAAACGGAAATCCAACATCCATTCAGGTTCATTTTTATATGCGGAGATCTGCCGAATAGTGTCTTCGTTTATTCCTTTCGGAGTTTTAAATATATTTTGATCTGAATCATGAAATCCAAATGCATAATTATCTTTTAATTTAATTATATTATCATTCACTTATGGAATTCCTTTCAAGTTTAGATATTAGTTAGATGCTTATATTGAGTTATTACGTTTTGCATCGCATTCATTCCTATAAGTCCGCACTTTATTCTGTTTGCTTGCATATATAATTCGTCAAAAACTATTAAATCTCCCATCAGATTTTCATCGTATTCTTTTTCAAACATCATGTTATTGTATTGTTCAATAAAATATTCCGCTTCGTCAATTGTTTTTCCCACAAACATCTGGCTCATAATTGACGTGGCAGCAGTCGATATAGAACAGGCGATTCCATCAAAGCGTATATCTGCAATGATACTATCTTCTATTTTGGCTTGTAATACTATGTCGTCAATACACGATTCACTATTTTCATGATGCGACAAATATGAGCTATCATCTACCTTGCTTTTATTTCGTGGATTCTTATAGTGGTCAAGTATTATTGTTTTTTTCAACTCTTTAGATATTTTCATCTGTCTCCATTCTTTCTCGCATATCGTTCTATTTAAAATACTACATCTATGCAATTTTCCAAGGTTACATCTTGGCAAACTTCCAAAAATTTCTTTACCTCATCCAAAGTATTATATATGTATAAACTCGCACGCAACGTATCAGTTGTTCCTATTATATGGTTAGTCAATTTTGCACAATGATTCCCGCCTCTCACGCATATATTATGCTTAGAAAAATATGTAGCGACATCTTGAGGAAATATTCCTTCAAAAGAGAAAACTACTATACCGGTATCAGTATCCTCGTTATATATAATAACGTTGTCCATCTTTTTTAGGCCTTCAATTAAATAATCGGATAACTCTTTTTCATGTTTGTGAATTTGCTCAAATCCTATGCTATCTAAATATTCAATAGCCTTACGTAAAGCTAAAACTTGTTCTATTGGTGCCGTACCTGCTTCAAATTTGTGTGGAACAGTTTTATATATAAATTCTCCATTTTCATAGAATCTCGAATTAGCTCCTCCACCTTGTCTAGTAGGAGTCATTTCTTCTAGCAAATGTTTCTTACCATAAAGAACCCCAATGCCGGAAGACCCTAGCATTTTATGTCCCGAAAAAGAGAAAAAATCTACATCCATATCTTGGACAGAAACCTTATAATGTGGCGTAGATTGTGCACCATCGACAGAAATCAGTGCTCCATTATCATGTGCTATCTTTGCCATTTCTTTGATAGGATTAATATACCCAAGTACGTTGGATATATGCGCAACAAATACACCCTTAATGTTATTATTTTCGAAGAGCTTCGAATATTCATCCAAATTAACACGACCATCTTTGAGCGGTACGTATTTTATCTTAGCTCCCGTGATTCTTGCAAGTTCAAAAACAGGCAATATTGAGGAAGAATGCTCCTGACACGTCGTAAGCAATACATCTTCCGCGGATATAATATTTTCAAAATATCCCTTGGCGGCCATATTAAGCGAATCAGTTGCTCCACTTGTGAAAATTATTTCAGATGCAGAGTTCGCATCTATGAATTGCGCTACACATGCCCTTGCTTTTTCAAATTGACTTGTTACGTGCACGCTAATATCATAATCCCCTCTACCTACATTAGAAGTATAGTGGGTATAATACTGAACGATTTCATCTATCACACATTGTGGCTTCAAGCTTGTTGCCCCCGAATCGAAATATATTAGCTCGGAATTATTAGACAACATGGGGAAATCCTTACGAATCATGTCTAACATACTTTGAAACCTGCCTTTCTATTTTTTGCTCTACTTCTTGACGCAAAGCACTATCTTCTATATTGGTTGATATATTCTTAAGGAATCCATCTACAATTAGTGACATAGCTAGATCTCTTGAGAGCCCTCTCGAATTCAAATAATACATTACATTTTCATCTACGTCGCCTATACTACATCCGTGCCCAGCCTCAATATCATTTTCATCTATATAAAGTGTAGGCGTAATTTTTATTTTTTTCGGAGCTTGTAAAGTGAGAGATTTATTTCTTTGGAAATTAGTGGATTTTTTCGCACCTTTTTTGATAATTCCCGCAGCATCAAATTGAAAAAAAGAATCTTTTAATAATACAGAAGAGTTTTCCATATACATATCACTATCCTCTGCCGTGTTGACAGCGTCTACCTTCACGATCTTCTTTCCTCGACCTAAAATAGCACAATTGATTTTACAATGCGAATCGGGTTCAAAGGCTTCTGCCTTCACATTTCTTGTAAGGGTGTTCGCAAACATGTCCGCAAAACTAATCACAACATTTGAATTGTTGAATAAAGAATAGTCTTCTTCCAATACAATCTCATCTTCGCACTCATTCCACAAAAAAACCCTACTAGAGGTATTATAAAAATCAAGCATTAACCTCTTTTTCCCACCATTTTTGATAATCAAAAAAATATCACAGTCTATGTCTCGAACGATAAGTTTAATTTCTTCCGGATCAAAATTTATTAGGTTTAATCCTTTTGATAAAGCAATCTGCCTATTCATATTCTGATTGCCTCCTCATATTGTTTCCATTGAATAATGGTAGCCCTTTTTATCAATTTTCCGCGACAATTCTACGTCGCCTCTTTCCACTACTTTACCATTTACTACAACGTGGACATAATCAGGTTTAATATATTCATAAAAACGCTGGTAGTGAGAGACAACTAGAAGTCCCATTCCACTCGTTTTAAGAGCATCTTTAATAACATCCGCTACTATTTTCATTGCATCCACATCTAATCCTGAGTCTATTTCATCTAGCATTGCAATTTGAGGATTTAATGTAATCATTTGAAGTATTTCATTTCGTTTTTTTTCACCACCTGAAAATCCATCATTTAAATATCTATGAGTTATAGATGCGGGCATTTTGAGTTTATCCATAGATTCTTCAATTTCTCTTGAAAACTGAATTATACTATCTCCTTTTCCATGTGCTTTTGAACACGCATGCAAAAAATCAAAATTTGTGATACCTGGTATCTCCATCGGATGTTGCATACCCAAAAACAATCCTAATTTACTTCTCTCATCAGCGGACAATTTTAGTATGCTTTGACCATCTAAAATCATATCTCCACTTAAGATCTCATACTTAGGGTGCCCCATAATTGTCTGCAATAACGTTGATTTTCCATTCCCATTAGGTCCCATGATTGCATGAATTTCTCCACTTTTGAACGTAAAATCAACACCGTTTAATATATTTTTATCATCTATCTTAACATGAAGATCTTTTATCTCTAAAATTGCCATTCGCGTCTCCTTTTTGCGTTATGTTTTTATCCTATTGTCTTTTTTTATCAAGAAAATAGAATTATCCCACAATATTGTACAACTATGCTTTTTGTGTGTCAACATTTTTATATTATTTCATATCGTATGGACACAATTAAATGCTAATTTAATATTATTGTTTAGTATCAGGTATTTAATAAAAAAATTGCATTTCTCACATTACTAAACCGCCATTTATTCCTATGATTTGTCCCGTGATGAAGCTAGCTGCATCACTCGTCAAGTAGTATACGCATTCAGTTATATCATGCAAAGAACCAATCCTTTGTATCGGTGTCTCTTCTATCATAGCAGTAATATCCTCACTTCTAATTTCTTTATTCATATCTGTTTCAATTAGGCCTGGAGCCACACAATTAACATTAATTCCAGAGGGGCCCAATTCTTTTGCAAGTGATTTGGTTAGTCCAATTAATCCAGCCTTAGATGTTGAATACGCGACTTCCATGGCCGCCCCCACCTGTCCCCACATAGAGGAAATGACAACTATCTTCCCCTTTTTTTCTCTTATCATATGTGGCGTAGTGTTTTTTAAAACATAGAATGCACCATTTAGATTTATGTCAATTATGCGATTCCAAGTTTCAGTATCCATATTATCAAAATAGTCGACTTCACTTATTCCTGCATTATATATTACTATGTCAAATCCTTCTATTTTTGATCTGTTCAGTATTAGGTCGATAGATTCGGATACTGCAAGAGAGTTGGAAACATCACAGCAAACGGCAATAGCACCGGAGTCTAATTCAAGCTGCTTTGCCTCCTCATGAGAGTTATTATATAAAAATGCAACCGAACAATCTGCACACATATATTTTTTTACGATATTCGCGCCTATCCCTTTGCTTCCACCAACTACTAAAACATTCTTTTTCTTTACGCTCAAAAACACAACCTCTCATATAATAAACTACGCAATATTTTTTACTCGCAAAAATCACTCCACAGTCTTCACTCTAATCATGTTAGTTGTTCCTGAAACATTCAATGGGAGTCCAGCACTCAAAACAATTCTATCACCTATCTTCAGCAAGTTCTCATTTACACATGCATTTATGCTCTCGTTAAGGAGTTCTCCTAATTCTTCCTTCGTTTTAGTTATTACTGGAATTGCCCCCCAAACTAAGGCGAGTTGATGATACACTTTTACATATGGAGTTACAGCTATGATCGTCATATTCGGTCTAAACTTTGCCATCATGCTTGCAGTATATCCACTTTTGGTGATTGCTATTATTGCGGTAGCAGCTATGTCGTTTGCGAGTGTACATGCGGCATTTCCGACAGAGTTAGTTATATCTTCATCTAAGACATTTTCTCTTGGAGATGTTCTTCTCCTGTATAATGGTGTCATAGAATCTTTATCATTTTCCGCTTGAATTGCAATATTATTCATCGCCTTAACAGCTTCTACAGGATATTCTCCCATTGCAGATTCTCCGGATAACATCACCGCAGATGTGCCATCGTATACAGCATTCGCTACGTCCGTAATCTCTGCTCTAGTCGGAATATGATTTGTAATCATAGACTCTAACATCTGGGTAGCTGTTATGCATATTTTCCCAACTTCGTTTGCCTTTTTTATTAGCTTTTTTTGGATTCCTGGGAGTTTTTCATATTCAATTTCTACTCCCATATCACCTCTTGCTACCATTATTCCATCTGAAAGTTGCAGAATATCGTCAAAATTGTCAACACCCTCCATATTTTCGATTTTTGCGATAATTTTGATGTGTTTACCCCCATTTGCGTTTAAAAAATCTCTTAAACTTACCATGTCACTTTTTCTTCTAGCAAAAGATGCCGCGATATAATCCACATCGTTTTCAATACCAAATAATACATCCTTTTTATCAATCTCACTCATGTATGTCATGTTTAATTTAATATTTGGGACGTTTACTCCTTTGTGATCTTTTAATTCCCCACCAACCTTTACCACGCAAAGAATATCGCTGTTACTAATTCCAACAACTTCCAACACCATTTTGCCATCATCTAGCATGATAGTATCGCCGTTTGTAACTTCCTCGTGTAATAAATCATATGTTATTGAAACACAGTTCTCAGTCCCTACCATTTGTTTATTAGTCAAGGTAAAATTTTGACCTTCGTTTAGCGTAATTTTGCCATTCATTACCTTTTCAACCCTTATTTCAGGTCCTTTTGTGTCTAACATGATTGCAAGTGGTTTTTTCTCGGTCAATCTAATAGATTTCACTAACTCTATTGTTTTCTTATGATTTTCATATGTTCCGTGTGAAAAATTCAATCTTGCTACATTCATGCCACCATTGAGCATTTGCGTGATTGTTTCTCTATTGTCTGATGCAGGCCCTATAGTGCAAATTATTTTTGTTTTTTTCATTTTATCACCTAAAAATTCTTTCTATAATACTTATCAATAGAGTACCAATAGGAAACCAATGATTAGTTCATCCTTTTATTTTTTTTCTTGAGAAGTGTTTCCATGCAGGTAGAGTGCGATAAATTTAGAAAGGTATTGCAAAGTATTAATCTCTTTTTCACTCCAAACTCTCGCTTTTGTACAGTCATCTACACCCAAAAAGAATGACACGTAGTCCCCTTTTCTTACTTGAGCGTGAGCAAATGATTTTATGCCCTGATTTGCCATAGTTTCATAAGAGCCTTCGGCCTTAAACATTGCTTCTAAGTTATTTGTATACACTATGCCATTATGCAACGCTTCACTGAATAAATCCTCAAACATTTCCCCTGGGAGACCCTGAAGAGAATCGATTTCTTTGCTTATATTAGGAAGACATTGTTCAAAAGTATTGTTATATGTCCCTCCCTCATCGTTCGTTTCAAAAATATAACATCTGTCAATATTGTATTTTTTACACACATATTGAAGTATATTGTCAATTGCTGTGTTTTGATCCTTTTGAGCATCGTAAAGGGTTTCAAATGCTGCGTTTATTAAATCATAATCGAAATATGCTGCAGCCATCCTGTCAGCGTTTTCAATCTTTGTAATGTTTTTCATAGTACCATCTATCAAAGACTCATCGTAAAAAACATATCTGTTTTTGCCTAACATCTTTGCTTCGTAAAGTGCTTTATCTGCAGACTTGTAAAGATCCACATAATTATTCCCGGCCTCAGGGAAAATTGCCACACCTACACTGCCAGAAATCGAATAATTTTTGTACTCTCCTGAATAAGTTCTGCTAAATGCCTCCATTATTTTTGCTGCTTTTTCTTCTAAAATTTCACGCGAAGAAATGTTAGACATAAATACAGTAAATTCATCTCCACCAATTCTAGCGACAATATCTTGATTTCTAAAAGATTGCCTCAAATTTAGCGATATTTCTTTTAAAACTTCGTCACCGAAGTAGTGCCCGAGGTTATCATTGATAGCCTTGAAATTATCGATATCTACGATAAACAGGGCATGTTGTTTGTTGCTTTCTTTTAAAAGAATCTCCGCTACGATGTGTTCTGATACCATTTTGTTATAACATCCTGTCAACCAATCTACTTTAGAACGCTCTTCTAGCATTTTTTGTTCGTGTACATCAACTGATTTTCCTACAACAAATACTAAATTACCTTCGCTATCCTTGACCGATTGGTACATGTAACGATAATATTTAAAATTTCCATTCTTTTGCTTGTATCTAATATCAATTGGTTCATAGTACCCCCTCTTGATATTTTGAACAAGCTTGTCATACTGCACTTTGTCATCTTCATGTACTATTCCAAGTTCAATCAAAGATCCAAATGTCATAGAATAACTGTTATTTTCACTATATTCTTTAACTTGCTTCCCGTAATATTGGATAATAGAAGTACGTGTATCCAATGCAAAAAACCACTCATCCGTCAACTCTGTCAAGCATTCTATCAGTGTTCTATCAGATATTTTGTTAAGGAAATAATTTTCGTATTCGTTATTTGAATCACTGCCGAATATCTCCGAACGCAAATCTCTTGTAAATCCAACTACAAGCTCCTCGTTATCTGCTACAAGAATCTTGGATAAAATAATTTCAGTCGGTATTTCTACTCCTCTTAAGTTTTGGTGTAGCCATCGAAATTTGGTATACCCATCCGAAAATGCCTTTTCGACGTGCTGCGCAGCAAGTTCACTACTACGCACACCATTAGGTTGATACTCTGGTGACAAGTTGAAAAATTCCTTCAAGTATTGGTCTTCGCTTTCGAGATCAAAAAGCAATACCGCTTGCTTATTGCAAAGAAGATTTTCCATTTTCCTATTCCACAAATTCAAGCAAAGTGGATTAGCATCTATAATAGCTTTAAATGCATCATTGAATTCTTTCTCATGTTTTATTTGTTTGGATTCCTCCGTTTGATTTTGGGATTGTTCTCCATCATTTTTATAACCCATCCACATACCTCCTTCGGGGACTATTTGCGTACTTGCACCAGATGTAATGATAACGGCTTGCTGTAATTTATTTTTGTTTAATATATTTTTCTTCAAATCGTTTTATAGGCATTGGTTTATCGAAATAGTAACCTTGCCCTTTATTGCATCCTAATTCTTTAAGCACATTGTACTGTTCAACAGTTTCAATTCCCTCGGCAACCGATACTACATCTTCTAACATGCTGCAGAGATTTAGAGCATTTTCTGTAAGAATCATTGATCGTTGACTTTGTGGCAATTCACATACTATGCCCATGTCGATTTTAATCTCGTCGAAATGAGACAACCTGAGAGACGATAGATTAGAATGTCCGCTACCAAAATCATCTAACGATACTTTAAATCCTGCACCGGTAAATTTCGAAACGATTTCGGACAACGACGCATCATCTACGCTGTTTACTGTTTCTGTAATTTCAATAACCAAGCGTGTCTTATCAGTATTGTATTTATCACATACAGAACAAATCAAATCGACAATTCCTTTGTTTGCTATCGTATGTCGCGAGAAATTAACAGACACCTGCATTTGCTTATTAATATCTTTTTGCTCCCATTCATAAAACAACTTACAAATAGTTTCAAGTACAAACATATCAATTTGCGCAATAGCTCCTTCTTTTTCATAAAAAGGAATAAACGTAACAGGTGGTTGTATATTTCCTTTTGCATCTTTTCTTCTTATTAAAGCTTCTGCACTAGTAAATTGTCCTGTAGCCATTTCTATCTGCGGTTGCAAAAAGACTACAAATTTACCTTCAATTATTTCTCTCTTTAAGTTTTCAGACAATATTGTTGTATATCCTTGAGTTGTTAATTCTAAGGTGTTGTCTGATTTTGAAATATTTTCTTCTCTTCTAGTAACAGTATTCTTATTCCAAGCATACCCAATAGAGACCGTAAAGTCCTTTTGGTCAGCAAAGAGGTTTTTTGCCTTATTTATCTTGTTGTCAAATTCTAATTCATCTTCATTCTTCAATACTACAACAAACTCATCGCCAGCAGTATGATAGACATTCTTTCCAAACAGCGATGTTAACAGTTCCGCAACTTTTTTGATCACTGCGTCACCAAAATCTAAACCATGAGTAATATTTATTATTCTCATCTTATTTATATTTATATGAGCAACCCCCAAAGATGTTGAAGATTGAATTCCTACTTCGGATATTGCATCGATATAACTTTGGCGGTTGTAAATCCCCGTTAAACTACTATAATAACTAAGTCTATGCAACGACGATATCAGCTCATTTTTATTTAGGAAATTTTCTACAAACTTAGATATAGACTCCAAAATCCAAATTTTATCAGTGCTAGCTTTTGGGTGTTCTATACCAATAAAGCCTGTTACATTTCCATCGATATCCTTGATTGATGATGCAATGAAATGTTCAACTCCTAGCGATTTTAACCATTTATATTCAGCATCGTTGCTCGAGTAAGCGTCTTCCACGGAAGGCTCATAGAATTGATTGAATTCTTTTATTTTGTCTAATAGTTTTCGCGTATTTTCTATAGATATCGTTTGCAACTCATCTATACGAGAGTGGAATCCCTCAGAACACCAATCGTAAGTGTTATTTAAATGTTCTCCATTTTTTGATATTTGGAACAACACTGTTCTATCGGAAGAAAAATATTTCGATATATGTCCTAGTATATTACTGATTGATATTTTGGGAGTTTCATCCGAGTGAAGCTCTGCTATACAAGTTGTAAGAAGCCTTTCTTCCTCCAGTTTTTCAACTAACGTGTTCTCAAGCTCGCTAAGTTTCGTAATATCAGTAGCGGTTTCAAGTCTTGCAAGTCTTCCGCCAATAGGTATGAGCTTATCCTTCAAAAGATAAGTTTTATTAAACAGTTCATTATGAATTGACCACTCATACGAGGTGTGTTCATTTAGTAAGTGGTTTGTACAGAAATCACAAGGTTCAGTTTTTCCTTGAAGAAGTTCATAACATTTTCCACCTTTCCATACGCTCTCAGGTGGATTGCCTAACACATTGAGCATTGCCCTATTTATATACAACAATTCATAGGTGTCGACATCCGAGACGTATGATAACTCTTCGGACATAGCAGAAATATGCATGGTAGTTCTATTATATTCTCCGAGTTCACTCAGCGAGTTTTGCATATGCGCACTTTTAAGCAATATAGACATTATTTTTACTATATATTGCAAACTATTTATTTCGCGATCACTCCATATCCTAGCTTTTGTACAGTCATCAAGCCCCAAAAAGATTGTTACATATCCATCTTTTCTAATTTGCGCATGGGCAAAAGAACGAATCCCCTGATCCGCCATCAACTTGTAGGCATTTTCTTGTTTGAAAGTAGCCGCTAGATCATTAGAGTATAGAATACCATTCTTGTTTTCTATAAAAAACTCTTGGAGAACTTCTCTATCAATTCCTTTAAGGTTACCTATCTCCGCAGTAACTCCTTCTTTGCAAAATTCATATGTATTGTCATATGTCTTTCCATTATCGAACGTTTCGAAGATATAACTTCGATCGGCATTAAATCTATCCGCTATGTATTGTAACGAAAGATTGACAGCATCAGTGAGATTGTAACGTTCATCATATAAAATATCAAAAACTTCTGTAACTAACTCATAGTCGAGTATTGCGCCCGTCACTCTATTGGAATTATCCAATTTAGTCAACTCTCCGATTGTGCCCTCTTCCATGGAGCTATCGTAAAACGAATATCTATTTTTGCCAGCTTTTTTAGCATTATACAAAGCTTGGTCAGCCGCGTTATATAAGTCATCGTACGAATTCCCAGCCGAATGCCTTGCAATTCCAACACTTGCCGAAAGTGGACATTCTATATCATCATATTTGTAAGATGTGTTAAGCATATCGACAATGCTTTTTGCTTTTTTCTCCAACACTTTCTTGTTACCTGGGTTAGTCGTAAAAACGATAAACTCATCGCCACCGATTCTCGCAATTATATCATCACTTCTAAATATAGATTTAATGCTTTTTGAAATATTCTTTAATACTTCATCGCCAAAATGATGGCTCACATTGTGATTTATTGTCTTAAAATTATCTATATCTATAAAAAACAATGCAAATTCATCGTTTTTCATCTCAATCATTTTTTCAGCAATTATGTATTCCGCAGCGTTCTTGTTGTAACACTCAGTGAGCAAATCGATCCTAGAGCGCCTTTCTAAGGTTTTTTGTTCATGGACGTCGGCACCTTTTCCGACAACAAATACTGGATCACCATTTGGATCGTTTACAGTTTGATATACGAATCTATAATATCTATACGCCCCATTAGGTTGCAAATACCTGATGTCAAGGGGTTCATACACACCTTTTTTCATATTTTCCATGAGTTCTAAATATAAGTTTGCATCTTCCTCGTGGACTTTCCCCTTTTTAAGAGGTTCATTAAGTGGGAAATAATCTCTGTTGGAAGTTCTTTCGTAACTACCATAAAATCTAATTAAAGATGTACGAATATCGTAAGAAAAATACCACTCCTTTGATATTTCAGAAATTTTATTAAACAAAGTTCTTTCTGAAATTCTATTCAAAAAATAGTTTTCGTATTCTTCGACATAGGAACTTCCCATAAGTTCATCTCGTAAATCTCGGGTAAATCCAGCTATATAATCTTCATCATCAGAGATTTTAATTCTTCGCAATGTAATCTCGCAAGGTATTTCTTCCCCATTCAATTTGCAATGCAACCATTTAAATTTGTTATAGCCTTCCGAAAATGCTTTTTTTATCTGCTCTTGTGCCAGCGTACTACTTAATTTTCCATTAGGTTGATATTCGGGAGACAAATTAAAAAATTCATCAATATACTGCTGTTCACTCTTCAAATCAAACAAGGCCATTACCTGTCTATTGCATAGTACATTTTTTAACTCATAATTCCATAGATTGAGACAAAGCGGAGTCGCATCGATAATAGATTTGAACTTATGGCTAAATCCTTTTTCCTTAGTATAGTTCTCACTCATTTGTTCACCTCTCACTTATGCAATAAAAAATCTCGACTAAAGCTCAATATGTTATACATTATCGGCTGAGCTTCGCATTTTTTATCTTTATTACAACCTTCAC
The DNA here is from genome assembly GCA_964370025.1 of uncultured Oscillospiraceae bacterium. Lineage (GTDB taxonomy): Bacteria > Bacillota > Clostridia > Peptostreptococcales > Anaerovoracaceae > CAYJGJ01. The sequence continues at coordinate 60,662 of CAYJGJ010000004.1, read as the reverse complement.
TTTAATTCAAAGCAGAATGAAGTTTCTTGTTACTTTCTGTTGATTATTTTGATTATTTCTGATTATACCATATATTCAAAAATATATCTATTATAATAGGCACTAAAATTAGTAAGTAAGACTATTTCGTATCTCACCTTTATAATTTACAACTTAAAAAGGTATCATTGCCTTTTCAAGTTGCAATAATACCTTTAGAATTTTCTTAATTATTTTGAATTATTATTTTTCAAATGATATAGTTTACTATTTCAGAGCTATAAAGGAAGCACATCTTTCAGATTCTCCGCGCCTATGGCTGTAGAAATATTCATTATCGAAGAATGTACAATACTGACTTAATAGTATATTGGGCTTAGGAATATTACAACACAATAATTGCAGTATGTTCAACCCCTTGCAATCAAGAAAATATGATTCATCAGCATTTTTTTGATAATATGGAGTTGTATCAAAAGGCATCTTTTTTACTAAATCAATGACATCATCTTTCACTTCTAAAGCTTCTTTCGATATTGCAGGACCAATATAAGCATAAATTTCGTCGGGATTACATATTTCCACATCGATCAAGTGCTTAACCATTTTAGTTGTGATACAATCAACAGTTCCTCTCCAACCAGCATGTATAGAACCAATGATTTTTTTGTCTCGTGCATATAATAAAACTGGGGTGCAATCTGCATGAAAAGACATCAAACCCACATTAGCAATATCCGTATACAATGCATCGCAGTTTTCAACGGCACATCCATTTATATATCCGCCATTTTCAATATCCGTCTTCGTGACCTTGTGAAAGTTAGTAGAATGAGTTTGATTACATCCAACTAAGTTTGAAGTAGGAATATTTGCAAGTTTTGACATTGCTTTGATGTTTTTTACAGTGGTTTCACTTGGATCGCTCATTAGCGATAGATTCCCAATTACTCTAGTGCTCGAATATGCACTAATTTCATTTTCAAAAATTCCCCACGAAATTAATTTTTCCATTCTTTCAACGTATTTAAGGCGTAGATATCCCCAAATACACTCCTTTCTTCACATGCAATTTGCTGATTGAGAGCAACAACATTACAAGTTAATTTTATCAATAATTATCCTTTACTGCTAGCGTAGTTACAACGAATTCTCTCAGCTATTACAGAAATCAATTCAGAGTTTTTCGGTTTTACAACAAAATAAAATAACTCCTCGCTTACCAGTGAATTTTCAAATGTTGAACCTTTCCCCCATGCCACATTTATTGACGTTCTAATTGCCTTTTCCACACTATTGGAAGAAACACTGTGCATTTTGGCAATAGTCGGATACAACTCCTTGGTCATTGCCGAAATAAGCTCCGGATCTTTTAAAACAAGCTTGACTGCTTCCTTTAAATATTTATACCCTTTGGAATTAGACGCAATACCTATACGCTGAATTTCATAGTCAATTATGTTTTTACTATAGTCCTCTACAAGTAATTCTATATCATTTTCGCTGTAATCAAAAGTAATAAATATAATATTGCTAAAAAATTTAAATCTCTCTCTGATTATTTCGTCAGGATTTAGCACGATAATTAAGTTAATTTCATCATTATTATTCTTCTTCCACTCCGAGAATAATTTACCCATTGAAGCCACTTGTTCATATGGAAGATTAATATTAATTCCCTTATTTATCTTGTGCATGAGAATTCCTTCCTTTCTATATAGAATATATCCAATTCATATAAAGTAATTACTAGGTGTTTCTCTCAAGTACTTATTGTATCCTTGTTTTGCTTTCCTGAACGCCAAATCGGCCAGTATCATCTTTTCGTCATTTTTGAATATGATTACACCATTTTTCACCTCCTTTACCATGTCCAAATTGATTGTTTTGTTTTTTAGGACCCAACAAAATTTTTCATCAAGCACCTCGCGAATATTACCGAGTTGACCATATTGCGTATATGTCCCATTTACTGTAACAACATTAACCTTCCGCGAATAACTTTCTATAAAAAGCACATCGTTTGGATCTACGACTGTACTGGAAGTCCGACTTATAATTGCTATTTTCCCGTTCATAATTTTACACCTCATTTCCCAACATAGTTGATGCATTAAGCCCCATCTGATGATTCTAATATACACCATTTCAACAAATAGTCCATAAAAATCGTTCGACAAATTTCGACAGTATTCGACTTTATACGATTTCTTATAAATCTAATTTTTATTTTATTTCTCATCTTTTCAAAAAATAAAATAAATCCATATTTAAGCAATTTACTTATAATAGCTAATATGTTATAATCTACCAAGATTACTTGATATTAAAGACATAAATAATTATATTATAGCAAATGCGCTAATAAACTCATCTGGTGATTTACACTAAATGGCTCCGTATGTTTTATACGGAAAGGATGACTCAGTTAACATCCCTTCCATCCTGTTTTATATGCGTAAAAAGAGAAAAGATGACCGATCAATATGAAAAAATTACTAAAATACAAAATAATTATATTTATTGCTGTGCCTTTAATCCTTATCGCAGGCCTTGCTTTTTATATTATGCAACAAAACACTGTTTTACAAATAACAGAAATAGAATATATAAATGAAAACTTCCCAGAACGATTCGACGAGCTTGTTGTTTGTCATATTTCTGACTTGCACAATGCGGAATTTGGTGCCGAACAGCAGGAATTGCTTGATGCAGTGTATGCTGGTTCGCCCGACATAATCGTAATCACTGGTGACTTGATAGACCGTCGAAACTATGACTTGGATACCTCAATGGAATTCATTAATAGTGCAATTAGAATTGCTCCTATCTTTTACGTTTCTGGAAATCATGAAGCTTGGTCTGGGAAATACGATGAAATTAAAAAGACACTTACAGAAGCAAGCGTAGTCGTACTTGATAATGAATCCATAACTATTTCAACTGGAATTGATGATTACATAGATATTTTAGGATTATCAGACCCTGGGTTTACAACGGAGGAAAACAGTGACGAATATAGTACAGTAGATATAGAAACCCTCCTTGAAGAATGGTCAGAAAGTGATAATTTTAAAATTTTGCTATCACATCGCCCCGAGCTATTCGATATTTATGTTGAAAATAATATAGATATGGTTTTTTCAGGACATGCTCATGGCGGACAGGCAATACTACCTATAATAGGTCCCCTGTATGCACCTAACCAAGGATTCTTCCCTGACTACACAGAAGGCATGTATACGGAAGAAAACACAAGCATGGTTGTAAGTAGGGGACTTGGGAATAGCATTATTCCTATCAGAGTATTTAACAATCCCGAGATTTTATTCGTAACAATGAAAAATAAATAATCGGCAAGTATTTTTCATAGGATAACGCCTGACTATTTTGTGGGGCGAATCGCAACTTATAATACTGAAGTATTAACTGAATTTTGGTCAGATAATTTTTAGTTGGAGAGAATCAACGATGAGTGCAAAATCTATACTTATTAAGTACTGTGGAGGGTGCAATCCAAGATACGACAGAGTAGCATTTTTAGACAATGTAAAAATGAAGCTTTCAAATTTTGAATATATTATTGCTTCGAGTGGAAAATCACAAGAAGCAGATCATTTAATAGTTCTTTGTGGTTGCCCCGCAGCATGCCCCGACTACAGCGGACTTGTTGGAACTAGGACTACTCATATTGTTTACGATAACTCTCAGTTTGACGAGGTTATTAAAGAAATAACCGAAACTTACTATACGTGATTAATAAATATAACTATTACTAAATAAAAAGAAAGGAAATACTATGCAAAAAGAGTTATTACTAATAGTAGATTTTGGTGCACATAACAACCAAAAAGTTGCGAAAATCGTAAGAGAAAGCAACGTTTACTGTGAAGTTACACCGATCGAAGGATGCCTTAAAAAAATCAAAGTACTGAGCCCGAGGGCAATCGTTTTAATAGGCGATGACGAATTAACAGACGTTGCGGATAACACATCGAGTAATTTCTCCTCCATTCCCCAATCCGACGTAGATAACTTCGTCGCATCATTGGCTACACTCGGATTTTCACAATCTTCTTTGCTTAGACTCGGAAACACACAAAGTGAAAAAGATATTAGAGAATTTATCGATTCCAATGCATTTTCCTGCAACTGGACTATAGAAGCATTCGTCGAAGACACAGTCAATAACATCAAACAGACAGTAGGAGATAAAAAAGTTTTATGCGCACTCTCCGGAGGGGTTGATAGTGCAGTTTGTGCAGCACTTGTACACAAAGCAATAGGAAATCAACTTACTTGTATGTTCGTAAATCATGGCCTCATGAGAAAAGGTGAACCGGAATTAGTTAATGAAATATTTGCGAAACAATTTGGAATTCCACTGATCAGCATAGATGCTGTAGATAGATTCTTAAATAAATTGGAGGGAGTAGATAATCCCGAAACAAAGAGAAAAATAATCGGAGAAGAATTCATAAGAGTATTTGAAGAAGAATCAAAGAAACTTGGAAAAATGGATTTCCTTGTACAAGGAACGATTTACCCAGATATTATTGAAAGCGAATCAAAAAAAGGTGTAGTGAAATCACATCACAATGTAGGTGGATTGCCAGAGGATATAGACTTCGAACTTCTTGAACCAGTAAAATGGCTATTTAAAGACGAAGTACGTAAAGTAGGCGAAACGTTAGGATTGCCTTCCGAACAAGTATGGAGACAACCATTTCCCGGCCCAGGGCTCGGCGTGCGTGTTGTAGGAGCAATTACACGTGAAAAATTAGAAATGGTAAGAGAAGCAGATTATATTCTGCGCGATGAAATATCTAAGGCGGGGCTGGAAAGAGCGATATGGCAATTTTTTGCATTATGCCCAGGATGCCTATCTGTAGGAGTAAGTGATGACGCTCGAACGTACGGACAAGCAATAGCAATTCGCGCAGTACATTCAAGCGATGCAATGACTGCACAAATCGCTGAGCTTCCTTATCCGCTCCTAAATAAACTTGCTTGCCGCATAGTAGAGGAAGTAAACGGAGTGAATAGAGTTGTATATGACATTACACCTAAGCCACCAGGCACGATTGAGTGGGAATAAGAGTCTACGGCTTACGAGTCGTACAATCACTTAAAATAACTGCATTAAAAGGCTGTTTTAGCTATAAATATTGTGGATTTTAGTGATTTTACTGACAATAATACAATGTTAAAATGAGAAATTACTCTCGTGCAACAGAATGGCAACAAAAATTATAAAAAACAGGCAACTGATTTTTTGAAAATCGGTTGCCTGTTTTTTTGCACTTCGGAAAACGTCTTAGTATATAGTGGTGCAAAAAAAAGACAATATGCGCTCCCTAAGGTTAGTTATTTTCGTCGTTTAATTTACACAGTACCAAACATCATATATTTTGTATTTAAAGAAATTACTCTATAGCAGAAGTGTCATTCAGTGTAAATCGGGAGGTGATTTCTTTTAACTTACGTGATTGCTCAGAAAGTTGGTCGCTTGCCTCCGCACTCTCTTCCGCCCTAGCCGTATTTGTTTGAACAACTGATGCAATTTGCTCTACACCTATATTTATTTGACTTACAGCACTGGCTTCTTCCGCTGAAGTCGTAGCGATGATTTCAACTAATGCTCCCAATTCTTTGGCATTTTCAAGTATTCCATCAACGGATTTTGAAGTTGAGGTTGTTAACTTATTTCCATTTTCAACTACAGAAAGAGTATCTTCGATTAAAATAGCGGTATCTTTTGCCGATTGTGCCGATTTTATGGCGAGATTTCGTACTTCATCCGCAACAACGGCAAAACCTTTGCCAGCAGCTCCCGCTCTTGCTGCTTCAACTGCAGCATTAAGCGAAAGAATATTTGTTTGAAACGCAATATCATCTATTGTTTTTATGATTTTGCTGATTTCTTGGGATTTAATATTTATCTGAGACATTGCAGTCGTCATTTTTTGTATTTGCTCGGTAAATGATGTAAATGCAACTACTGCCTTATGATTGGCATCATTTGCATTTTGAGCATTTGCGGAATTCTCATTGATTTTCCGCGTTATTTCTTCAATCGTCTCGGATAATTCCTGAATAGATGATGTTTGCATAGTCGCGCCCTGAGCCAGGGCTTTAGCACTTGACGCAACCTGTTCCGCACCTAAATTTACTTGCTTAGAAGATATATTCACTTGCGCAAGAGCTTCCGTCATTTTAGCAATAAGATTGTGCATTGCTTCTACAAGAGGTTGAAAATCATTTACAAAATACTCCTGAGCATTACTCTTAATAGCGAAATTTCCTTTTGACATTTCATCAAGACCTTTACCAACATCCTCAATAATTATAGATAAATTATCAACAATGGTTTTAGTAGAATTGGCAAGTATTTTCGTCTCATCTTTGGTTTTAATATTAGGCACCGCTGATTTTAAATCACCATTCGCAAGTTTAGCTAATCTGTCCGCACATAATTCAACCGGTTTTGATATATTGTTTGCTACCCAAAAAATCACAAATATAAGTATCAGAATTGCAATAAGTGCAACAATAATATTGATATACATAGATGTGTTCATCTGTTCGAAAAACACATCTTCATCGGCAGTAATATAAATGCCCCAGCCATTTGTGCCAGGAACAGGAGTATATGCCGCAAATTTATTGATACCGTCTTTAGTATAATCCACAAAATCTGAATTGCCAGAAATCAAGTCTTGAATTATCGACGCAAAATCTTCCATACCGGGATTGTTTTTCACATCGTCAACAATATTATATTGATTTGTTACCGACTCGGTATCGGGACTAGCTATGACAGTACCGGTACTGTCTACCATTTCGGCAATGCCACCCTCACCTATTTCAACCTGCGTAATAATTTCCGAAAAAGAAGTCGGGCTTACCGCATACAGTACGCAGCCATCAAACTGTCCGTTTCGCTCTATAGGAGCAGCTACCATAATAAGTAAATTTCCGGTGATTCGGCTGGTTATATAGTCGGTAATATAAGGAGTTCCTTCATCGCGTACATGATGAAAATACGGCTCATAAGCAAAGTCCATTCCGCTTCCAAGCTCAATACCGTTTTTATCCATCACCTGCAAAAACCCAAAATCATGAGCAGCTCTTAATTCTTCGCAGTAAGCAAGTACTTCATTTTTCACATCATCGTAATTATATGAGTTTTCATCGGGAATTGCTTGGGTCAGAATTCGATCATAAGAAAATTGCAATGATAAATCCTTATATGCTTCAAGTTGTTTTTGAATCGCAAGAGAAGCAATTGTAGCACTGGAATTCATTGATTCCTCCAAAGCAGAAACCGTACTCTTATTCATTCCATATATAAATAAGGCGCTAACCAATGCCATCACAACAATAACCGTGGGCAGTATGGAAATTAATATTTTCATTTTTATTGATTTCATTGTGTCTCCCTTTCTGTTAAATTACTTGCAACTATAGGAATATCATTTGTAGTTTTCAATTATTTTAGTAAAAATATAACATATTGACACTGCGAAAGTCAAACTATGAATAAGACTAAAACTATGCACGGTTAAATCAAACCTTTGTCATATATGAGTATGCTCATTGTCCTAATCTAACAGTTAGTATATCATTCTTTTAGTCATTCCACCATCGATAACAATATTTGCACCATTGACAAAGTCATTTTGCTCATCTGTCAAAAATAAACAAGCATTCGTAATATCCCGAGGTTTTCCTACTCTATTTGATGGATGTATTTCGTGGTCTCTTTCTTCAAGTTCTTTCCAATATCCCACATGAATAAATCCCGGACTGATCGCATTGACGGTAATCGGTGTACCTCTTAGAGAAACGCACAATGAATTTGTAAGTGAAACAATACCACCTTTACTCATTCCGTAAAGTTCCCAATCATCCATGTTTTGATACCACCTTGTCGAAGAGATATTGATTATTCTTCCATAGTTTTCTCCATTGTTTAATTCAATGAATTTCTTCGAACAAAGAAATGCTCCTCGCAAATTAGTATCTAATATCTTGTTATAATCTTCGAGTGATACATCAACAATGTTTTTCACAAACATTGCGACTGCGCCATTATTGATTAATATGTGCGCTTTACCATACTTTTCTTTTATCAGTTCGAAGGAACTATCTATAGAACTTGGGTCTGCTAGATCTGTATTCATATAATCGACATAAGCCTCTTTGTTCTCCACAATATCCAGGACAACAACTTTATAACCTCTATTAGCAAATTGCTCCGCCATATCAAAACCAAGACCATTAGCACCACCGGTTATAACACAAATCTTCATAGCATTCCCTCTCTTTTTTACATTATATAATAATCTACTCAACCTTTGCAAGTTTTTGATAGTATCATTCATATTTTGGCTGATTGCAAATTATTCGTGCTTTATAATTCTATATATGATAGTATTAAATTATCATATATAGAATTATGATCAATTTTATCATTATTGCTAATAAATCGCTACGGTCGTTTTGTTTATATAAAGGGAAAAGTTATGAGATTTACAATAGTACACAACAACTTTAATGTTATTGATCTGAAAAAGTCAATGGAGTTTTACGAGGAAGCGCTTGGGCTGAAAGAAGTAAGTAGAATTACCTCCGATGATGAAAGTTTTATTATCGTATACCTGGGCAATGACAATTCCACGCATCGCCTTGAGCTTACATGGCTTAAAGACAAAAAAGAACCCTATAACTTAGGAGATAATGAATTTCATCTTGCCTTCGAAGTAGACAATTACGCGGAAGCTCTTAAAAAGCATAAAGAAATGGATTGTGTTTGCTTTGAAAATGAAGAAATGGGAATCTATTTCATATCTGATCCAGATGGATACTGGTTGGAAGTGCTACCTCAAAATAAACAATAAACTATATTTTTGAAAGAGAGTGCAAATTATGAAATTAATTGGAAATATTCTATGGTTACTATTTGGCGGTATCATATTAGCAATCGGATGGACTTTGTCCGGTATAGTTTGTTGTATTACAATTATCGGAATACCTCTCGGCCTGCAATGTTTCAAATTTGCAAGCTTTGTCCTCTGGCCTTTCGGCAAAAAAATAATGTACAACACTAGCGGAGTGAATTTTTTGGTGAACTTATTTTGGATAGTGTTCTTTGGTTGGGAACTTGCACTAACTTCAATAATAATAGGAATAGTTTACTGCATTACATTGATTGGCATTCCATTTGGAATTCAAAGCATGAAATTTGCGCAACTTGCATTTATGCCTTTTGGTGCCCGAATAGTGTAGGGATTGCACTCCTCTCAATAGCCTTTGAAAACGCAGCCATTTTAATTAATACATTGGAAGCCTTTAACAACAAAAATAAAATACTACAACTACTATGGGCGTATGTGATATAATTAATATGTAACAGTGAAGAAATCACATCAAGGGCGCTTTCTTGAAATACATAGTTCTGCTAGGGGGCATAATATGAACGTAAATGATTATTTTGAATATATCGGAGTAGCAGCTTTTGCCGTTTCTGGTGCCTATGTTGCAATTAAACACCATCTTGACATGTTGGGAATTTATGTAATCGCATTTACCACGGCTTGTGGTGGGGGGATATTACGAGATGCAATCATGGATGAAGGCGTTCCTGTATTTTTTAGTAATTACTCCACCATTGCAATTGTAATGATTGTAACTACTTTATCTTTTGCAATCAAATGGAACAATAAGAAGTTTTTAATATTCATGCAGGTGTGTGATGCCATCGGTCTTGCAGCTTTTGCGGTCAATGCGGGGATTAAAGCTATTGAATTGGACTACAATTTTCCGCAATTTATTTTCGTGTCGACAATAACTGCTGTAGGAGGTGGTGTAATCCGTGATTTGCTATGCCAGCGTGTACCGGTAATATTGAGAGAAGAAGTATATGCACTTTGCGCAATCATTGGAAGTATATTCCTGTGGTTTGCATACCCGATAATAGGACTTGACCTTTCTGTTTACAGTAGCATCGGTATCATCGTCGCAATGAGACTTTTTTCTTACTACAAAAAAATGGGATTATACATCCCACATAGCAAAAACGAAACTCCTACAAAAAATAATTCATAATATATACTGTTCTGATACATCATTCTCTATTCGAATTCGATGGTAGATGGAGGTTTAGATGTTATGTCATAAAGAACTCTACTGACCCCTTTTACTTCATTGGTAATTCGATTAGAGGCTCTTTCCATTAAGTCATATGGCAGCTTTGCCCAGTCAGCTGTCATAAAATCACTTGTAGTTACAGCTCTTAATACAATCGTTTCTGCGTATATGCCACCGTCCCCCATTACTCCTACTGTCTTCATTCCAGAAAGGACAGCAAAATATTGATTGATTTTCCTTTCGAGACCAAAATTTGCTATCTCTTTCCTAAATATTTCGTCTGCATCCTGCAAAAGAGCTATTTTCTCCTGTGTAATATTTCCTATGATTCGCACTGCCAATCCAGGACCTGGAAATGGCTGTCTCCAAACTAAGTTTTCGGGAATACCAAGCTCTATCCCGACTTTTCTTACCTCATCTTTGAATAAATCTCTCAATGGTTCAAGGATTCCCCCAAATCCAATCTCTTCTGGAAGTCCGCCTACATTGTGATGACTTTTTATTACTGCTGCCTCACCTTCTCCACTTTCTACAACATCAGGATATATTGTTCCTTGGCATAAAAAATCCAATTCACCAAGTTTATTAGCTTCCTCTTCAAACACACGAACAAATTCTTCTCCGATAATTTTTCTCTTAGTCTCAGGATCGATTATCCCTTCAAGTCTTTGTAGAAATCTTTCCTGTGCATTTACTCTAATAATATTCATTTCGAACTCATTTTTAAAAACTCGCTCTACCATATCACCTTCATTTTTTCGCAACATTCCGTGATCGACAAAAATACAAGTCAACTTCTGACCTATTGCTCTATGGACTAGCATTGCCGCAACCGTAGAATCTACGCCTCCCGAAAGTCCACAGAGAACTTTTTTATCACCTACTCGATTTCGAATATTTTCTATGGTTGTATTTGCAAATGATTTCATCTGCCAATCACCCTGACAACCGCATATATCATATAGGAAGTTCTTTATAAATTCATTACCACTTTCGCTATGCTCTACCTCGGGGTGGAATTGCATACCATACAGTTTTTTTTCTTCATTTTCCATCGATGCGCAAGAACATCCTTCGCTCATACCCGTAATCCTAAATCCTTCAGGTAAACTATAGATATAATCCGTATGACTCATCCAGGTAACACTTTTTCCAAATGTCACCTTAGAATTATTTTCAAAAACGACTTCACAATTTCCATATTCCCTATTTATTGCAGATTTAACCTCGCCACCGAGCATGTGCGCCATTAATTGCGCACCATAACAAATTCCTAATATAGGAACTCCCATTTCAAAGATTTGTTTCGAGCACTTTGGTGACTCATCGAGATAAACAGAATTAGGTCCACCTGTGAAAATTATACCCTTGTATTCCTTCAACTGTTCAGGGTCTGTTTTATATGATTTTATTTCACAGTAAATTTTCAAATCGCGAACTCTTCGTGCAATTAACTGTGCATATTGCCCTCCAAAATCAAGTACTACTATTTTCTCCTTATATGAAACTTCCGGCATTTTTTCTCCTACATAATCTAGTTACAACTACTCTACAGTTACTGATTTCGCAAGGTTACGCGGCTTATCAATGTCACAACCGCGCATCGCTGCCACATAGTATGAAAACAACTGCAATTCTATAATTGTAAGCGAAGGCAACATGAAATCTGTAATTTCTGGCATATGCGAAACATATTCGATATCTTCTGGCACCTCTTGTCCATCCGTAGTTATAGTCCAACACACAGCACCTCTTGCTTTTACCTCCCTAATGTTCGAAATCGTCTTATCAAACAACCTCCTATACGCAGCAATCGAAATTACTATCGTACCATCTTCAATTAATGAGATTGGACCATGCTTAAGCTCACCTGCGACATAGGCTTCCGAGTGGATATACGAAATCTCTTTAAGCTTTAAACAACCTTCTAGCGACGTAGCATAGTCTACATTGCGTCCAATAAAATACATATCGTTTGCATTAAAATGATGCCCTGCAATTTTTTGTATTTCCACCTTATTGTCGAGAAGCTTCTTTATTTTTTCTGGAATGGAGAGCAATTCAGAGATATACTTTTCTTTTGTCTTTTTTTCAAGCTTTCCGAGTTTGTCAGACATATATATTCCTATCAAATACATTACTGCTAGCTGCGTACTATATGCCTTAGTGGAAGCTACAGAAATTTCAATTCCTGCCCATGTATATATAACGTCGTCGCTTTCATTTGCGATAGTAGACCCCATGACATTTACAACTCCAATTGTTTTGGCACCTTGGCTTTTTGCGTGCCTCAACGCGGCTAGAGAATCTGCGGTTTCTCCAGATTGGCTTATAATTATCACTAAAGTTTTATCATCAACTACGGGGTTTCGGTATCTGAATTCAGAAGCTGTTTCAACTTCTACAGATATTCTAAGCAGTTCTTCAAACATATATTTTGCAGCAACGCCTACGTTGTACGCTGTACCACATCCGACTATGAACATCTTAGATATATTTTCTAAATATTCCTTAGATAGTGTTAGCTCCTCTAGTATAATATTGCCATCTTTAATTCGTGGAAGTATAGTTTTGTTAATTGCATCAGGCTGCTCCATAATTTCTTTCATCATGAAATGCTCATAACCACCTTTTTCGGCTGATTCTATATCCCACGTGATTTTTTCTACTTCTTTTTCAACTTTTTCATTGTCGCTATTGTACACGGAAACATTATCAGTAGTAAGTATTGCAACTTCACCGTCAGAAAGTCTGTATATATCCCTTGTTTTTGCCAAAATAGCTGGAATATCCGATGCGATGTAGTTTTCGCTTGTGCCTAATCCAACTATTAATGGATTATCTTTTTTTACTGCATAAAGTATATCTGGGGTATCTTTGCAAATAATTGCAAGAGCGTAACTCCCCTCTACTTTCGACACAACTTTGTTGATTGTAGACATGACATCACCATCATAATAGTATTCCAGCATTTGTGCGATTACTTCTGTGTCCGTTTCCGATGCGAAATTCACCCCTTTGCTTGTAAGTTTGTTTTTTACCACTAGATAATTTTCAATTATGCCGTTGTGAACAACCGCAAATTTTCCACCCGAACTGGGGTGTGGATGAGAATTCAAATCTGATGGAGCCCCGTGCGTCGCCCATCGCGTATGACCAATCCCCACACTACCTTGTATTTTTTTCCCACCATCGATTAAATCGACTAGATTATTAAGTCTTCCTTTTGATTTTGCTATCTCGATTCCTTTCCCATTCCAAACAGCAACACCTGCAGAATCATAACCTCTATATTCAAGTTTTTTTAACCCATTTAACAAAAATGGAGTAGCCTGCTCATATCCTATGTATCCAATTATTCCACACATGTAATTACCTCTAATTAATTTATCTTTCTATATATAATATGTTCTCTTTTGGGACCATTCGAAATCAATGAGATCGGAATCCCCAAATGTCTTTCCGCGAATTCAATATATTTTTTTGCATTTCGCGGAAGTTCCTCATACGATGTAATTCCAGTTATGTCGCACTTCCATCCAGGCAAAACTTCTAATATTGGGGTGCACTTTTTTAGTTCAGTCGTAGTTGGGAAATGATCAATTCTTTTACCAGCTAGCTCATAGGCAACGCATACAGGAATTTCATCTAAATATCCCAATGCATCTATAACCGTAAACGCTACAGATGTCGCACCCTGAAGCTGGGATCCGTATCTAGCAGCTACTAAATCAAGCCAGCCCATTCTTCTAGGTCTTCCCGTTGTTGCGCCATATTCTCCTCCGTCTCCTCCATTTTTTCGAAGTTCATCTGCTTCGGTGCCAAAGATTTCACTGACGAATTCCCCTGCACCTACTGAACTTGAATATGCCTTTACAACCGAAATAATTTCCTTAATCGCATAAGGTGGTATTCCTCCTGCGCCTACAGCTCCAAAACCTGCTATTGGAGAAGATGATGTAACCATGGGATAAACTCCTAAATCTGGATCCTTTAATGAGCCAAGTTGTCCTTCAAGTAATATTGTTTTATCATTTTTAACTGAATCTCTCAAAATAGTGAAAGTATCTGCTACATACGGAGTTATCTGTTCTTTATACTTCATAAGTGTATCGTATATTTCTGATGGATCAAGTGAGGTAGCGTTATACAATTTAGTGTACAGTAAATTTTTTATTTCACAAACTGCCTCAATTTTTTCGAGCAAGTATTCTTTTGCATCAAAAAGTTCGCTTACTTGGAAGCCAATTTTTGCATATTTATCAGAGTAAAACGGTGCTATTCCCGATTTTGTCGACCCAAAAGATTTCGTTGACAGCCTCGCTTCTTCCATACTATCAAGTTCCTTGTGATACGGCATAACGATTTGGCATCTATCCGAAATTATAATTTTAGGCTTTGGCACACCCCTTGACTTTAGTTCCTCTATTTCCTCTACAAAATTTTCCACAGAAAGTGCGACACCATTTCCAATTATGTTAATCGTATTTTCTCTGAATACTCCTGAAGGAAGTTGATGAAGTGCAAATTTACCATAATTGTTTATGATTGTATGTCCCGCATTGCTGCCACCTTGAAATCTCACAACAATGTCGGAACTCTCGGCGAAAACATCTGTTATTTTCCCTTTGCCCTCGTCACCCCAACATGCGCCCACTATTGCTTTTACCATTATATTTCCCTTTCGCTCTTTTGTGTAGTTTTCTTCGAGTTCTCCCTGAGGATTGTTCAAACTTGATATAGAGTTTTATTGAATATTACTTTCGTTTTACTATAGACTCTTATCAGTGACAATCCAAAGTGAATTTATTACTTTATCAAATATAAATTTCGATTTTTTCTTTGAATTCTTCCTTGTGAGTTTCCAAAATCGAATTTACTACTTCATTAATAAATTCTTCTGTTTGTTCCGGAGCTCTACCTACATATTTAGATGGGTTTAGAATATCGTTAAGGTCTTCCTTCGTCACTGCAAACAATGGATCTGCTGCAATTCTCTCTAATAGATCATTTTCGGCACCCTCTTCTTTAATTTTTTTTGCCGCAGCTAGAGAATGTATTCTTATTCTCTCATGAAGCTCTTGTCTATCCCCGCCTTTTTTAACTACATTCATCATAATATTTTCAGTAGCCATGAATGGAAGTTCATTCATAAGTCTTTGGGTTATAACTTTCGGATAAACAACTAATCCATCAGCTACATTTATGTATAAATTTAAAATGGCATCAGTAGCCAAAAACGCCTCTGGAATACTGATTCTCTTGTTTGCAGAATCGTCAAGAGTTCTTTCAAACCACTGTGTGGCGGATGTTATCGCTGGGTTTAGTGCATCAATAATAATATATCTTGCGAGTGAGGCTATTCGCTCACTTCTCATAGGATTTCTTTTATATGCCATTGCAGACGAGCCGATTTGATCTTTTTCGAAAGGTTCTTCAATCTCCTTTAGGTGTGCTAATAGCCGGATATCGTTTGAGAACTTTGTTGCACTTTGAGCAATACTGCTTAAAGTAGAAAGAATTCTATAATCAATTTTTCTTGAATACGTTTGACCACTTACAGAATAACAATCGCTGTATCCCATTTTCTCGGCAATCTTTTTATCGAGCAATTTTACTTTATCATGGTCGCCTTCAAAAAGTTCCAGAAAACTTGCTTGCGTGCCTGTTGTACCTTTTGACCCCAAAAGCTTAATTCCCGATAATAAATAATCGATATCCTCAAGATCACTTACTAGATCGGCAATCCACAAGGCGGCCCTTTTTCCTACAGTAGTAGGCTGCGCTGCTTGAAAATGTGTAAATCCAAGCGTTGGCATGTCCTTATATTTCATTGCGAAATCTGACAATGCTTCAATTAAAGTAATTATCTTTCGCTTTACGATTTTCATTGCTTCAGTCATTACAATAATATCCGTATTATCACCTACATAACACGACGTGGCACCAAGATGTATTATTGGCATCGCATTAGGACACTGTTGTCCATAAGCATAGACATGACTCATTACGTCGTGGCGAACGATTTTCTCCTGTTTCTCTGCGATCTCATAATTTATATTCTCTGCATTGATCATAAGTTCTCTAATTTGCTCATCTGTAATATTCAACCCAAGCTCTTTTTCAGCTTCTGCAAGTGCAATCCATAGTTTTCGCCAAGTTTTGAATTTCATGTCCGGAGAAAACAAGTACTTCATTTCTTTCTCCGCATATCTCGAGCATAAAGGCGATTCATACGTGTCTCTTTGCATATTATACTCCTTACTTATCGATTCCAAGTCTTTTCATCATTTCGGCATATGCTTCCTCAACTCCACCCATATCACGTCTAAATCTATCCTTATCAAGTTTTTCTCCTGTATCACTATCCCAAAATCTACATGTATCTGGGGATATTTCATCGGCTAAAATCACATCTCCTTTGCTCGTCTTCCCAAATTCGAGTTTAAAATCTATTAAATCTATATTGACAGTCTTAAAGTATTTAAGCATTATGTCATTTGCTTTCATGCTCATATCAGAGATAATATCAATTTCTTCTTTTGTTGCGAACTCCGAAGCTAAAATATGATACTCGTTGACCATAGGGTCCCCCAATTCGTCATTTTTATAGCAAAACTCTAAAACCGTTTCCTTCATAATTGTACCTTCTGGAATACCAAGCCTAGTAGCTAGACTTCCTGCCGCTATATTCCTTACGATTACCTCCAAAGGAATAATATCGACTTTTTTAACAACGGTATTTCTTGCATCAAGCTCCTTCACAAAATGTGTTTTTATTCCCTTTTTTTCGAGCTTCGCAAACATAAAATTTGACATCCTATTATTTACTTCGCCTTTCCCTACAATTGTCCCCTTTTTTTCGCCATTAAATGCTGTAGCATCGTCTTTATACGATACAATGCAATATTCAGATTCATCTGTAGAAAAAACCTTTTTAGCTTTTCCCTCGTACATTATCTCTCTTTTTTCCATATTATACGCTACCTTTCTTGATTTATCGTTGAGTTTAGTAACCCTACAAACAATGGATGCGGCTTGTTAGGCCGACTTTTAAATTCAGGATGAAATTGGACTCCTACAAAGAATTTATTCTCTGGAATTTCTATTGCTTCTACTAGTGTTCCATCAGGGGATACGCCAGAAAAAACAAGACCGTTTTCTAACATCATTTCTCTGTACTCATTATTAAATTCAAATCGGTGACGGTGTCTTTCGGTAATTTTATCACTATTATATAAATTATTTAACAAGCTACCTTTTTTTACGAAACAAGGATATGCCCCCAATCGCATCGTTCCCCCTTTTTGTGTTATTTTCAATTGTTCAGGAATATAATCAATGACTTTATGTTTTGAATTCGAATCGAATTCTTCTGAATTTGCATCTTTAATGCCACAAATATTCCTCGCAAACTCAATCGCGGCAATTTGCATTCCTAAACAAATTCCGAGAAATGGAAGATTATTTTCTCTCGCATATTTGCAAGCAGTAACTTTTCCCTCAATACCTCTATCGCCAAAACCGCCTGGAATTATCATTCCATCTAAGTCACTGAATAGCTCATTTTCGCTATCTTCATTGACAGTTTCACTATCGATCCACTTAATATTAACATTTACTCCCGTCTCGTATCCGGCATGATTAAGGCTTTCTATAATAGACAGATAGGCATCGTGAAGATCTACATATTTCCCAACTATGCCTATTTTCTTTTCACTATTTCTATTATTTATTTTTTTTGTCATTTCGCGCCATTCTATCAAGTCAGCCTCGGGCAATTTAAGTCCTAGTTCGCGGCAAACTACTTCATCTAACCCGTTTTCATGCAACATTATAGGTGCTTCATATAAACCATTTAGAGTTGTGTTTTCTATGACGCAATCTTCTTTTACATTGCAAAATAGTGAAATTTTCTTAAGGATATCCTCGCTTAAGTGTTCATCCGCCCTTGCTACGATAATATTCGGCGATATTCCCATCGACCGCAATTCCTTAACTGAATGCTGTGTCGGCTTAGATTTGTGTTCTTTGGATCCTTTAAGATATGGAACTAGAGTAACATGGATAAAAATACAGTTTTCGCTCCCTACCTCAAGTGAAATTTGACGTATAGCTTCTATAAACGGACCACTTTCTATATCTCCTGTAGTTCCACCAATTTCTGATATAAGTATGTCGCAGTCGCTGTTGCGAGCTCCAGCGTAAATAAAATCCTTGATTTCTCCAGTAATATGTGGAATTACTTGGACTGTCTGTCCGAGATAATGCCCTTCGCGCTCACGGTTTAATACGTTCCAATATACCCTACCAGATGTTAAATTAGAGAGTTTTGTCAAGTTTTCGTCGATAAATCTTTCGTAATGTCCCAAGTCAAGATCTGTTTCGGCACCATCATCAGTCACAAAAACCTCACCATGTTGGAGTGGGTTCATTGTCCCAGGATCTATATTGATATATGGATCAAGTTTTTGCGCTGTTACTCGTAATCCCCTTTGCTTTAGCAATCTGCCTAGTGAAGCTGCAGTGATTCCCTTCCCCAGCCCAGAGATAACACCTCCTGTTACGAAAATATATTTTTTCATACTATTACTCCTTTATACTTAAGTATGAATTATTGCCAGTTATATTTATTTTGCTTCCAAGTCAAACTTAGATATTTGAGATTCCATTCCATCACCTGTAAAACAATTTGTACAGAATTTCATTCCTGATTTATTGCATGCTGTTTTAAGTCCTTTTACACTTATATATCCCAAACTATCAGCATCTATTTTTTTTCTTATTTCATCTAAACTCATTTTGTTGGCAATTAGATTTTCTTCGCTATCAATGTCGGTACCGAAGTGACAAGTGTAGAGAAAAGGAGGCGAAGAAATTCTCATGTGGACTTCTTTGGCTCCTGCCATTTTTAATGCCTTAATTATCTTTGCGCTAGTTGTTCCACGTACAATTGAATCATCGACGAGTACTACACGTTTTCCTTTGAGATTTGCTACCAGTGGATTAAGCTTAAGCCTTACAGCATTTTCTCGCTGGCTTTGCGTAGGGTATATAAAACTTCTGCCAATATATCTATTCTTGACAAATCCCTGCTTTAATTCCAACCCACTATGCTCACTATATCCGATAGCAGCCTCTAAGCCGCTATCGGGAACACCACATACGATATCCGCATTAACAGGGTATTCTTCCGCAAGAATTTTCCCCATGTTTACCCTTGCTTCATATACATTAAGATTATCGATAGTTGAATCTGGACGAGCAAAATACACGTATTCGAAAATACATAGACCGCAATGCTCACTCCTTTGTGTCAACACAATTTCCTCATGAATAATTTTGCCTTTTTCGATTACAACAATTTCACCTGGTTTCACATCTCTAACGAACTGAAAACCGCAAGCTTCAAGCCCGCAGCTTTCAGAGGCGACCGCCATTCCATGCTCATTTTTACCAATGCAAAGTGGTCTATATCCGTTAGCATCACGTACTGCTGTAATTACATTCTTACTATTTAAAACTATTAGTGAAAATGCACCTTTTAGCTTCTTTGTTGCCTCAGAAATCCCTTCAAAAGCATCTCCACACTTCATGATGTGATATCCAATTAAAGAAGAAATGACTTCGCTATCACTTGTGGCATGAAAATTAAGTCCATGATTGATTAATTCTTCCTTAATTTCTTTGGCATTAATGATATTACCATTATGAGCTGTTGCAATACGCCCTGTAAGGAATTCTGTAACAAAAGGACCTACATTTTCTTTAACATTCGTGCCTGTTGTGGAATAACGATTATGCCCAACAGCAACGTAACTTTTGGGCATACCCGAAAGCATATCCGCAGAAAATACTTCCGAGACTAGCCCCACGTTTTTATGACAAATTATTTTGTTACCATCTATCGCAGCTATTCCTGCGCCCTCTTGACCTCGGTGCTGTAAAGCAAGTAATGCATTGTAAGTAATACCTACAGCTTCTTTTTCATCTACACTAACGGAAAAAATTGCGCATTCTTCATTTAACTTGTCGTTCATTCTCAATACTCCTTTAAAAAGCACTATCTTTTAATAAATCATATACATATAATACAATATATTTTTAGTTTGCGCTATAAAGTATCTCACTATAACTTGGTAACGTTTGGTATTCAGAAGGAATAATTGTTTCCAATTCATCGATCATTACTCTTGTTTCAATCATTAATGAGTAAATGCTGTCCCTATAATAAATTCCAAGTTCTAGAGTATCGTTTATCTCTTTTGTTGCTATTAATCTATTCTCTAATGTTTCGACATTTCTATATGTTTCCTTAATTAGATATGTGCATTTTTGTATTATTCTCTCCTCTAAACTTGAATCAATCTCGAACATCTTTTTATTGATAGCAACGTCAAGCAATTCCTTTTGGAAACTCATCGTCGACTGTGTAAAATGTTTTTTTACAATTTCTATGAAAGTCAGGGCCTCTATATGAACTGTTTTATGGTAATTTTCCATCATTATTTCGTATCGAGAATGAACTTCATTTGCTGTAAATACATTATGCTTAACAAAAAGTTCAATATTTTTTTTATTCACAAATTCCGGAAGTGCATCGACAGTTGTTTTTAAGTTTAATAGTCCCCTTTTATTAGCTTCGTCAACCCATTCCTCAGAATAATTGTTTCCATTAAAGATAATTCTCTTGTGATTCTTTATTGTATTTCTAACAAGTTCCCCTAGAGATACTTTGAAATCATCCGCACTCTCTAATATATCGGCAAATTCACTCAAAACTTCCGCAACTATCGTGTTTAATACGATGTTTGGACCAGAAATTGAAAAAGTGGATCCTAGCATGCGAAACTCAAATTTATTGCCTGTGAAAGCAAAAGGAGATGTGCGATTTCTATCTGTAGTGTCTTTGGGAAAATTAGGAAGTACTACTGCACCTAATTTCATTTTAGACTTATTTACACCTTTGTACTCTTCATTGTTTTCAAGTGACTGCAAGATTTGTGTTAACTCGTCTCCCAAAAACATTGAAACAATTGCCGGTGGAGCCTCATTCCCACCTAATCGATGATCATTTCCTGAGTTTGCAACAGATACTCGTAAAAGATCTTGATATTTATCAACCGCTTTAATAACAGCTACCAAAAACAATACAAATTGTGCATTATCATAAGGAGTTTCACCTGGTTCTAATAAGTTTATACCTGTATCTGTAGATAAGGACCAATTATTGTGTTTTCCAGAACCATTTACCCCCGCGAATGGCTTTTCATGAAGCAAGCATGCGAGATCATGTTTATCAGCTATGCTTTTCATTAATTCCATAGTGAGTTGATTATGATCTGTAGCAATATTAGTTGTTTCGAAAATTGGTGCTAACTCGTGTTGTGCAGGCGCAACTTCGTTATGTTTCGTCTTCGCCATGATTCCAAGTTCCCATAATTTTTCATCTAACTCTTTCATAAAAGCCGAAACACGAGGCTTGATTGCACCGAAATAATGATCTTCCAGCTCTTGTCCTTTGGGAGGTTTTGCCCCGAACAAAGTTCTTCCACAGTACATAAGATCTGGACGTTTCAAAAAAACACTCTTATCTACTAAAAAATACTCTTGTTCCGGTCCAACCGTAGAATTCACGCGTTTTGCCGTCGTGTTATCAAACAATTTTAAAATTCGCAATGATTGTTTGCTCAGTGCCTCCATTGAGCGTAAGAGAGGTGTTTTTTTGTCGAGTGCTTCGCCAGAATACGAACAAAAAGCTGTCGGTATACACAACACATCATCTTTTATAAACGCATATGAGGTTGTATCCCATACGGTATATCCTCTAGCTTCAAAGGTACTTCTTATCCCACCACTTGGAAAAGAAGACGCATCCGGCTCCCCCCTTACAAGCTCTTTTCCGGAAAATTCCATTATTATATTTCCACCCGCAATAGGGGAAATAAAACTGTCATGCTTTTCCGCTGTAATCCCCGTCATAGGTTGGAACCAGTGAGTAAAGTGCGTTACGCCTTTTTCCACGGCCCAATCCTTCATAGCTGTAGCAACTACATTTGCGACATCGAGCTGCAAATACAACCCTAATTCGATCGTTTCCTTCAGAGCTTTATATATATCTTTAGGCAATCTGTCACGCATCACCTCATCATTGAATACTTTGCTTGCGAACAATTTTGGAACATAGCTCATTTTCTCTCCTCCTTATAACAATTCTAGACCTAATTCCGCACACTTATCTATCGTTTCTTGATCCCATATAGAAACTTGAACTTCTCCTATGTGAGCCTTTCCCAGAAGCAACATACAAAGTCTAGACTGTCCAATACCTCCACCTATAGTAAGGGGTAATTTCCCTTCGAGCAGCATTTTGTGAAAATCTAATGTTCTTCGCTCGTCTGCGCCTGCTTTAGTTAATTGTTCGTCTAAAGATTTAGGACTCACTCTAATACCCATAGATGAAACTTCAAATGCACGATCTAAAATATCACTCCAGAATAGAATATCCCCATTCAGAGCCCAATCATCGTAATCCGGCGCTCTTCCATCATGTTTCTGTCCCGACTTTAAAAAATCACCTATTTGCATAATGAAAGCTGTCCTATGCTCCTTTAAATATTCATTTTCACGCTCTTTAGGAGAAAGTTCCGGATACATTTCCTCAAGTTCATAAGTAGTTATGAAACTCACTTCTCTTGAAATCCTTGGAGGTAGACCGTATTCCTTGTTGATAATGTCATGCGTATCACAAATTGCAGATACAATCTGATTAACTGTCTCTTTTAGAGTTTCATTATTTCTAGTTTTTTCATCTATTACCTTTTCCCAATCCCATTGGTCAACATAAATAGAATGCAAATTATCCATCTCTTCATCCCGTCGTATGGCATTCATATCTGTATACAAACCTTCTCCAACAGGAAAATTATATTTAAAAAGAGCATATCGTTTCCATTTTGCGAGTGAGTGTACAACAACTGCATCTGTTTTTGTTTCTGCAATATCGAATGAAACTGGACGTTCTATCCCATTAAGATCATCGTTTAGACCCGTGGATGCAGTTAAAAACAGCGGAGCTGAAACTCTTTTTAAATTTAAATTTTGGCTTAAATTATCCTCGAATACTCTCTTTACTCTGCCTATTGCCATTTGTGTTTGATATGTAGATAATGTTTTTTCATTTCGACATATTTTCATCATTTTACTCATAAATTTCACTCCTATCTTATGAATTAATAAAAAAAAGGCGTCGCGAACCGTCAGGTCCACAACGCCTTTGTTGTTTATCATGCAAATATGTCATATTATTTTTTGATTGTCAATACTTTTTTAAAATAATTTATCATATTTTTCAAAAATAATTAATTAGCGATTGACAAAGCACATATTTTTTTGGTATAAATAATATGGACAATGGCGTTCATCAATTGCTTCAATAGCAGTCCCGACTTCGCGGGAATGTTATTAGTTTGATGAACGCTTTTTTAGTATTGGAGGTGCTTTTAAAGTGATTAATAAAGAAATTTCGGAATTCATCGAAGAAAATGATGTCAAATTTATTCGTCTTGGATTTTGTGATCCATTTGGGATTTCTAAAAATATATCGGTTATGGCAACCGAATTGGAATATGCTTTTTCCGATGGAAGATCCATTGATTCATCCGCAATAAACGTCTTTTCAGAAATGAGCAACTCTGATCTATTACTTTTTCCAGACATAGAAAGTCTAAGTTTGCTTCCATGGCGACCACAGACAAACGCTGTGCTTCGCTTCTACTGCGATATAAAGAATCCAGATAACACTTCTTTTGCAGGAGATGGCAGAAGTATGCTTAAAAAAGCTATAAAACACTTGAGTAGTTTCGGATATAGCTGTAAAATCGGAACCAAATGTGAATTTTATCTCTTTAAAAATGATGAAATTGATGAGCCTACAGATAAACCATTAGATAATGGCACATACCTCGACATATCACCTCTCGATAAGGGAGAAAACATTAGACGAGAAATATGCTTATGCCTTGAAGAAATGGGGCTAAACCCTGAAAATTCATACCATGAGCGTGGTCCCGGACAAAACGAAATAGATTTTAAATTTAGTGACCCACTTTCTGCCGCCGATAACTTTTTAACATTTAAAACCATTGTCAATTCTTTTGCCTCTAGAAATGGATTGTATGCATCCTTTCTACCAAAGCCGCTTGAAGATAAAAGTGGGAGCGGGTTACATCTAAATATTTCTCTTCACAAAGATGGACAAAATGTTTTCTCTGATGCTACTAGTGAAAATTATAAATATGCAAAGATGTTCATAGCTGGCATTATTGATAAAATTGCGGAAATCACTCTTTTTTTGAACCCAATCAACAACTCGTATGAACGCTTCGGCTCTTTTGAGGCCCCAACATATATTACATGGTCAGATAAAGACCGCTCAGGAATTGTAAGAATTCCAATTGCTACTAACGGAAGAGAACGAATGGAACTGAGGTCTCCAGATCCAACATTAAACCCATACATTGCTTTTTCACTAATTTTACATGCGGGATTACATGGAATTCAAAACAATTTGGAGCTCGAAAATCCTATCAATATTAAATCATTATCTTCAGATGAAATTATTGAAAAAAAATTAAATTCACTACCTAAAAATTTAAATGAAGCTATTGAACTTGCACGAAAAAGTAGTTTTGTAAGTGAACATCTAGGAAGTGAGTTTATAGAGAAATATATTAAAATTAAAGAAAAAGAAATATTTGAAAGTCCAAAAATCTAAAGTAACATCTCCAAAATGAAATTATATTAATTCAAAAAATTACTTCTAAAATCTATAGTAGAAAGGTGCGAATCTCTTGGAAAGTGCTTTAATAGTATCATATTCGACTCAAAATCTAGAAAGCATTATGAAACTATTGCGAAAGATATCTTGCAGCAAAATTGAAACAGCGAAAACTTGTGGAGAGGCAAGAAGAATGGCGAGCGAATACAACTTTGACGTATACATAATCAATAGCCCTGTATATACAGATTCAGGAGAAAGCCTTGTTAAAGAGCTCATTTCTTACGATGCTTGCCAAGTGATTTATGTAGTAAAAAGTGATGTTTATGAATATATGTCATCTTTGGTTGAAGACTTGGGAGTTCTTACCATTTCTAAACCACTTAACAAGGAAGTAATATGGACAACATTAAAACTTGCAAAAGCTACCTTTGCGAGACTGAATAAAATACAAAAGCAAAATGTAAAATTAGCTCAGAAAATAGAACACATTAAAACCATAGATAGAGCAAAATGTCTCTTAATTTCTCATCTAAGTATGAACGAAAAAGAAGCACATAAGTATATAGAAAAAAAGTCAATGAATGCTCGAGTTTCTCGGCTAGAAATTGCAGAAAGAATTCTAAAAACCTATGAGAGCTAATAAGATCTCTATTTATGGCACACTACTATTGTGATTTATAATTTATATATTTGAGATTGTTGAATTATTTGGAGCATAGAAAAATAAATTAATTTGAATTATTTTAATTTTTTTTATATAATAAAATCAGTTTTAAAACGTGAATTAAGGAGGAATAAATGAGAGAATTCAAAAAATCAACTAGCCTAGATAATGTATTTTATGACATTAGAGGACCAATACTGGATGAAGCTATGCGTATGGAAAAGCTTGGAGATAAAATTGTCAAGCTAAACCTAGGTAATCCCGCACCCTTTGGACTTAATGCACCATCCGATTTGGTAGAAGAAATGATTAATGGGTTAAGGTCTTCTGACGGATATTCTGAATCAAAAGGACTCCTAGATACAAGAGAAGCTATCTGCAATTACTACACAAGAAACGGTATATCGAATGCTTCTCCTAATAATATATATACAGGAAATGGCGTTTCCGAGTTAATACAGCTTTCAATGCAAGCCCTTTTAAATCCCGGGGATGAAATGCTACTACCTTCACCAAATTATCCCTTATGGACAGCGTCGGTTACACTAACAGGTGCAAAAGCAGTTCACTATATATGTGACGAACAAAGCGATTGGGTGCCCGATATAAATGATATCAAGAGCAAAATAAACGACAAAACTAAAGGGATTATTTTAATAAATCCGAACAATCCAACAGGTGCGGTATACCCTAAGGAATTCCTACTCGAAGTAGTTAAACTTGCAGAAGAAAAAGAACTTATAGTTTTTTCTGATGAAATATACGACCGGCTTTTGTTTGATGACAACGTACATTATCCGATAGCATCGTTAGGGGATAAGTTCCCTTGCGTGACATTTGGAGGACTTTCCAAATCTCATTATGTTTGTGGATATAGAATAGGTTGGATGATGTTCTCCGGGGCGTTAGAAAAAATTTCTGGATACATTGATGGAATAAACATGTTATCTTCTATGCGTCTTTGTTCAAATGTTCCAGCGCAACGGCTCGTAGAGTATGCGCTTAAAGATTCAGATGTCAAAAATCCTGACTTACTTCCTGGTGGAAGAGTATATGAACAACGCGAATTAATATATAAGGAAATGAACGATATTCCAGGACTATCTGCCGTCAAACCTAAAGGGGCATTTTACATATTCCCCAAACTTGACATTAAAAAATTCAATATTACAAGTGATGAAAAATTTGTATTCGATCTCCTCAAAGAGAAAAAAGTACTCTTAGTTCGTGGCGGAGGATTCCATCACAGCGAACCCGATCACTTTAGAATTGTATATCTTCCTGATGTTACTTTAATCAAAGAGGCAACTGGACACATACGAGATTTTTTGTCAACATACAAACAATCTTAAAACTACAATGAGAATTTCGCTTTGTAGCTATTTGAAATTTAAAAAAATGCAACGAATTAGAGGAAATATTATTTCATGCCTCTCATATTAGAATCTTAGGTCTAGTACGAGGAGCATCCCTCAAAATTGTTGCGTTTTTTGTTTTTCAGAAGACACACTACTTATAAACGTGCCATGTGCGCATGTAAAGTGAAAGCGCAAGGGCCGGCAGAACGATAAATATCCGTAGGTTATTTATATTAGCTTTGCTAATATAAATCTGCCATCTTGCGTAGCAAGGGCAAGTAGAACGATAAATAGCCGTAGGTTATTTATATTACTTCGGAATGTATTTTTGAATACTCCCCTTTGCCTTACTTTTTGCAACATATAATGCTTTATCTGCATAGGTAATGCAAGTTCTGAAATCACTTGCATGTTCAGGGTAAAGAGAATATCCTATAGATGCGCTAACTCTATGACCTTTTCCGTCTGGCGTATCTATATATGAAGCTTTGAAATCTTCCTTAATTTTTTCTAGCTGTTGCTCCAATTGAAGATAATCATCAGAAGCATAAAGAACCATTGCGAATTCATCACCGCTAAGTCTAGAACACATCTTATGTTCATACGTGCATTCTTTTAAAACACTAGCCGCTGCACTAATAAATGCGTCACCTGTATCGTGTCCCCATGTGTCATTGACGTACTTCAAATTATCTAAATCATAAACTACTATTATAGCTTTCTTTACTTCGTCCTCTTTTAGAGAAAGGGCCTCCACTTGTTCAAAGAAAGATCTTTTATTGTAAAGACCTGTAAGAAAATCAAAATCGCGCTCTTGCTTGATGGTATATTTTTCGACTATTTCTTCTGTGGAATCTATGATTAATCCCCAATCACTGCTTCCGTCTTGATGCCGCAGTATTTTTAAGAATCGATCACCAGAATCAGCTGGATAAATATACAAATCATTTTCACTTGGATGGCGTCGTGCCATTATTTCTTCAATAAACTTCATGAAATCGCTAGGCGATTTTAGTTCTTGTGAAAAACGTTCTTCGGAAATTTCAAATATCTCTGACATCTTACCTGTTACAACCACCGCCTGTTCATTACATTCATACATAGCAATAGGCATATTAACATATTCAAAAATAATGGAAAACTTTCCTGACGTTTCAAGCACACGATTTACCATAAAGTTAATATTACTACTCAAAGACTTAAACTCAGGCAGCCCACTAACATCCATTTTGTATTCTAAATTTCCTTCAGAAATCGTCTTCATGCCGTCTTCTATTTTAGAAAGACCCCGGAGAACTGTTTGATTTAATAGGAAATATACCAAGACAATAATAACAGAAGAAATAAGCAAAGCTATATGTGCCATATTGGAAAGAGCTTCCATCGTCGAATCATATATCGATGTTTCATTTCTATAAAATCCGATATATATATCTTCTGAATGTTGCTTAAAATAAACATATCCTTGTTCTCCATCGATAACTGCATTTTGAAGTTTTCCGACATCTGAACTATTAAAATTTGACATTCCAATATCTGACAGTGTTTCACCGAAAACTGTCATGTTTGTACTGCTAATTATTTCGCCACTCGTACAGTCGACGGCAAATGACATTGTATTCATAGAAGGTGTAAGACGAGAAAATATAAAAGAAAGATCCGTAGTCATCATTTCATCTAGTAGTCGTACTGGTTCAATACCTATCTGAACTATGTGTTGTCTATCTTCACTCCACACCGCTACATACTGCATATCTTTTTTTTCTGCTGTATTTGGGGTAACATCCTGTGCAAGCTCTAAATCGTAATCATTCAACATAGGTGCAAAAAACGCAATTTGTCCGCCAGAATAAACTGATATTCCATGATATTCAGGAATATTGCCACTGTAAATTATGCCATCGTGATTAAAAAAATGGATTTCGTCTACTTGAAGAAGCGAAACTATATAATCTAATTGCTGAATATCAAATATAACATCTTTGTTATTTTGCACAATATAAGCTGCAGCATGAGCTCGAATTAAGAAGTCATCTTTCAAATCTTCTTGTAACTCTGCTACCGATTCTTCATTTTCTTGCAAAATATCTTCAATCTGTGATATTTGCTCAACAGCTTCTTGCTCAAATCCTGACTGCGCCTCTTGATACATAATATATGCACCAACAGATATGATTAGTCCACCAATTACAAGTACTAACAAGACAAGTCTTATTACTATGTATTTTCTCATTTTATTCCACCCAATATTTATGCAAAATGCAAAATTATTCTAGCACATTATTGCCGAATAGTCAAATCGACTTCTTGGTGTAATTTCTCAACTCTTTAGTTGTACATTTGCTACTTATTCTTATGAATTCTTAACTTTACAATACTCTCTAAGCGATAAGCGAGTCTCTAATATTTGCATTATCATCCATGAGACATACTGTGATTTAAAAGTTAATATACTCTATATTATTTACGTTATTCTCTAAAATAATCCTTAGTATAATCAATATATTCAATTCCCCACTCTTTGAGCGCCATTAAAACTGGCAAAAATTTTTTTCCAATTACACTTAGTTCGTACTCAACTCTTGGCGGGATATTCCTAAGAATAATTCCATCATTTTCTAATTTTTTTAATTGCCGCGAAAGTGTAGTATGAGTTAGTTCCTCTGGCATTAGTCGTAAGAGCTCATTGAATCGCACAGGTTTATCTGACAAAAGAAATAAAATATATATACTCCACTTACCTGATAGTAACTTTTGAATTGTGACATATGGGCATATTCCAAACAAATCTACAATGGGCTTTGGCATAACTGAACTCCTTAATATTAACTACGCGGTATCAAAAAAGAACGTACTTGTTTTTTTGTTTATATGGCATTATAATATCACTGATAAATACAATATGCAAGACATAGATGTTATCATAAGCGACATGAGTACAAAACCAGATGGGATGGAAAAAGCTGATTTTTCAGACCCGTATCGATATGGCAGGGAACTTGCAACTGAACCAGAGCTTATTTTTCTCGATGAACCGACAGCATCTTTAGACCCAATACTTACAAGTGAAGTCCTCAAGGCAGTCAAGGAACTAAAAAGCGAAGGAAGAAATTTTATTTTTGTAACGCATGAGATATCCTTCCTTAAAGATTTCGCAGATTATATTGTTTTCTTTAAAGACGCAAAAATATGTGAGCATGGCGATGTTTCGTGCCTTCAAAGTCCGAAGACCCGAGAATTGTACGATTTTCTAAATATATAATTTAAAACGTATAATTATTTTATTCTGTAATAAGGAGGTTACAGCATGACAATAAAAGAAATATATGAAAAATTCGACAAGGTAGGTTGCCTATCTTTTACATCGGTTGATGAAAGTGGGATCCCTGAATCGAGAATAGCACACCTTAGGGCCTACGACGATGATGGCATTTACTTTATGACTATGTTTACGAAAGATTTTTATGCCAACATGAAACAATCTGGAAAAATCTCTATTTGCGGTTTAAACGCAAAGACACAGGTCGATCATGACGAAAGTGGATTTCCAATTTTTGAGGGGGGCTATGCAGTCCGAATGTCGGGTACCGTCAAAGAAGTTTCCATAGAAGAAATAAAAGCAAAGAAAAATCCATCATTTGACTTTTGCATAAAAGATCAGGAAAAATATAAAGCGATGGTAGTGATTTGCATTACGGATGCTTACGGTGACGTCTTTGACTACGATTTTGAAAAAATTAACCGTGAGAATAAGCTCCAAAGAGAATATTTTGCATTCGGCGGCGCGAAAGAAAAGTACAAAGGACTGACTATTGACAAAGAAAAATGCATAGCTTGTGGAGCATGCAAAGTTATGTGCTCTTTCCTCGCAGTAAACGAAGACGATGGTGTCTATAGCATAGATAAATTCAGATGCGATGAATGTGGAGATTGCTACATGTATTGCCCTGTAAAAGCTATTTCATACAGATGTGAACCAAAAAATAAGAGCGAGCAGTTTAATTATTTATAATTTTCTAATATAAAGGAAATTGTCGTTTCTGTAACCATCTGCAAGTCATCGTCCGATATAGGGGTCAGACCATGCTCTGCCCCTTGAATCTTTATAAAATTGACATCGCTTCCATGCAAGACTAACTTCTTAAATAGCAATTCAGATTGCTCAATATTGACAGTGTTATCCTCTGTACCATGAAAAATTAGTGTTGGCACGCTATTTTTATTTACATGTGCTAAAGGAGAATAATTTTCAACCTGTTCCATTTGATCGGGCGAAAAGTGCTCTACAGAGTAACTACTGCCAAGAAGTTCATATTTCTTTTGAATAGGATTTGAATATTGCAGAATCAGATCATAAACATCAGTAACTCCATTGATGTTAATTACATAATTTACCGCGGACGGGTATATTTTTAGAGGGTCCTTCCCAACGAATTCATTATTGTTTGTGTATGCAATCATTAATGCTAGTAATCCTCCAGCGGATGATCCAAATGCTCCTATGTTATTTATATCAAAACTATATGCATCAGCATTCTTGTATACCCACCTTACAGAGTCTTTTACATCGATAATATTTTGTGGAAACACATTTTGCCCATCACAAAGCGTGTACTCTACGGCAATAATAGCATAACCAAGTTCTAAAATTTGTGGTACTGTATGCTCACGTGTATCACTCAATAATGACCTACTACTTCCACTTACAAAACTGCCCCCATGAATATAAACAATAACGGGAATTTTTTCAAACTTCTGTACGGTTGGCATAAGAATGTCCAATTTAAGTTCTTTATCCTCTACTGTTTTATATACGATTCCCTCGTAAGTAACCAATTCATCGTAAGTTACTGCCACATTATTAACCGGCACTTGTGAACAAGAATTCAAGCAAAACACGAAAACAAAAAACAATATTGATACTTTTATCTTTTTCATCTAAACTCCCACTAGCAACATAATAAATTAGTACTATCCCGTATTCCATTTTAATCAAATATTCACGCTAGGAGCGAATTTTACTGTATTAAATCAAATAAAATTATGGAAAACAGTCTATGAATTATTAATATACAATATTATACATTATAAATTATTATTTTTAAACACACATAATAAACTAGTTACATTCCTGAATGGATAACCAACTTGTTTAATTCTTATTTTTGGGATATACTATACATATAGGAAATTAGCAACTTGTATTCCACAGTTAAAATTGGAGGCAGGAACTAGTAAAAAAATTCAGCGACTTCATTCTATACACTACTCGTTAATTCTATTAACTACACTATGATATAAAGTTGTAAAATACTTAGGAGAACCTATATGAAGCCTACTACTTCGACAAAACGAAAAGTGTTAGCCGGAAATAAAACAATAGAATACATTTACACTGAAAAAGATGTTAAAAACATCAATCTTAGAATTAAATCTACAGGAGAGGTATTGGTTTCCGCACACAAGAAAGTTGGAATCAAACGCGTCGAAAGATTTTTAATAGAAAAAGCTGACTTTATTTTTAAGCATTTAGACACATTTTCAAAGAAAAGGAATGATATACCTTTATATAAAAAATACACTAGTGGGGAATCGTATTGGTATCTTGGAAGACGACTAACGCTTCTTGTATTAAAAGACAACAAAGAACATGTATCTATAGAGGGCAATAATCTACTCTTAATTATAAAGAATCCAGATGATGTTAAGCGAAAAGAGAAACTAGTAAAAAAATTCTTTGACAAAAAATGTATTGATTCTTTTGAAGAAATTGCTCTCGAGACATATAAAGCATGCCACATGCACAATTTCCCATATCCTACTATAAAAATAAGGGCAATGAAATCTAGATGGGGATCTTGCATGGTTTCAAAAAAGCAAATCACTCTAAATAAAAAATTAATAGAGGCGCCATTGAAATGCATAGAATATGTTATTTTACACGAATTTGTCCACTTTACGCACCCCAATCACTCTAAGAACTTCTATGATATGCTGTCTATTTTGATGCCTGATTGGAAAGAGCGAAAAAAAATACTCAATACATTTTTACTCGCATCAATATAAAAAGAAAAAGAATTATTAAGCGACTTAATAATTCTTTTTCTTTATTTACATACAATATTTTCTTAAATATATCCCTCAAATTCATCGCAAATCATAGGTTTAGCATAATAATATCCCTGGATTGCATAACAGTTTACAGTTTTAAGAAACTCTACTTGTTCAGCTGTTTCAATGCCCTCTGCGATAATTTTGGGACCTAAATTATTTATAAGAGAAACTATTCCCTCAACTACTGTGTTTCCCTGTTCATCTTCATCATCTTGTACGAAAAAGCTTCTATCGAGTTTAATCACATCCACTTTATAATCTTTTAGCATGCCCAATGATGAATAGCCAGATCCAAAATCATCGACAGATACACAGAAACCAACGCTTCTGAGCTCTTGAAGCTTGTGTTTCACATTGGATTCATTTTCTATAATAGTTGTTTCAGTCAATTCTATTTCTAGCATATCGATAGGAACTTGATACTTATTTACTATTTCCAATAGTTCATCCACAAAATTAGGGTTTTCAAAGTGCTTTCTTGAAAAATTAACAGAAATTGGAACATACGTCTTATTTTCGTCAATCCTTTTTTTAATAAATGCACAAGCACGCTCAAACATATATTTATCAAGTAGCAATATAAAACCATTCTTTTCAAATAAAGGCAAAAACTCACCAGGAAAATTCATTTTACCATCAAGTTCAATCCAACGGACCAAAGCCTCTGCTCCGATTATTTTTTCATCTGATACCCTATATTTGGGCTGCAAGAATAACTTGAATTCATGATTATTAAGTGCTTCTCGCATTTTATTTGTCATCTCAGTAAGATGTATTAAATGCTTTTTAAATATTTCATCGTAATTCCATATCGCCATACCTCGTTCAGATTTTGAATAACTATGTGCCATGCTCACTTTGCTTATCATATCATCTATACTATTTTCGCCAAGTTCTACATAATATCTTCCATATCTAAAACTAAACATATGTTTTTTTATTTCTGGAACATCTTCAATCAAGCCGTGTTGAATCGCATTTTCAACTATCAGTTTCTCTTCAATTCTTTGATTTTCTCCAAAAAGCAAAAACTCATCTGTGCCTACTCTTGCAACCTTAGTTTTGTTTGAGCTTAAAGATCGTATTGTATTAGCCATAGATGTAATAACACCATTGCCTATATCGAATCCGTAGACTTCGTTAATCGCTTTAAAATTAGATATGTCACATTTTATCAACACATATTTACTTGCATCGATATCACTTTGCTGTAACATCTTAGTAACATCTAATTTAAATTTTACTTGATTAGGCAACCCTGTTAGTTCATCGAAATATGCTACTTCCTCAATTTTTCTTATAGAATCGCGCCTGCTCCACAAGATATATCCAATTAACAGTAAAAACACAACCCCTAAACTAATACTTACACTTATCATTGCACCTGTAATGCCGCTTGCAGCTCCGCTCAATTCACTTTCGGAACTTTCAAAAAATAGCATAAGCTCACCTACTCCTAGCGGTATATATTCTGAAAACTTCCTATCTCCATCTATGGAAAAAGTTGCACTTCCACTTTCTAAATTAGCAAAATCATCTAAAATTGTCTGATAAGTTACGGAATCTTCAAATTCCGCCCCCACAAAATTCTCAAACGAAATGTCAAAAGGATAAGTGTGAACTAGGATTTCCGAGTTTCTATTAAGAATCATCGAATAGCCCCTGCTATCTGTAGATGTAATCAATAAATTTGTTAAACTACCGACAGTATACTCAGCAACAACGATAGCTTGGACTGTACCTTCATAATATACTGGAGCAGACAGTGCTAGTACTGTTTCTCCTGATACTTCGGATATATAAAGGTTAGTAATTGCTCGCTCCCCTGTTTTTGCAAGTTCTATAAAAGAACCAGAAGAAATGTCGACTACTTTTCCATCTGAAGTTATCCCTATGCCTTCCATATCAGACAGTATGAGATTGTCGATTTGAAATCTCTCTTCCCACATCGGCATATAGTACATGAGTTGTTCCGTCGAATTGCCAATTTGAACTATAGAATCAACTATGCTGATTACCCCTGTTTCCTTATTGTTAAGCAAAAGAGAAACTATTCGTTGTTCTTCAGTCGCCATATCTTTTAGTGATTCTTTTGCACTACTTTCTAATTGAGAAAAAACGGTATTATTAAACCAAATAATAGCAAGTACATTAGCACCCACTATTGCTATCAGAAAAATGATAAGTATATAATTACTCGTTTTTTTATTTTTCATCTCCGTTTATTCCCCCATAATAAATTATAATTTATTATATCACGATATTCGAGGTTTGAGCAATAAAATAAATGTAGATTCCACTTGTTTATATAAATTTTTTCTACTCGAAATATTCTTCCATAGTAATAAACTTATCATTCTTATAAAATCGGACCGTTCCTCGTCCT
Source organism: uncultured Oscillospiraceae bacterium (assembly GCA_964370025.1). Taxonomy (GTDB): domain Bacteria; phylum Bacillota; class Clostridia; order Peptostreptococcales; family Anaerovoracaceae; genus CAYJGJ01. The sequence continues at coordinate 25,227 of CAYJGJ010000004.1, read as the reverse complement.
TCTTTTTTCACTCTATACATTGCCATGTCTGCTAGAATCAATATTTTTTTTGAATCATCCGCGTCGAACGGAAAATTTGCTACTCCAATACTGCAATCACAACCCATTTTATTTCCCTTATATATGTATTTTTTTCTAAAAACCTTGAACAAGTCATCAATTACATTTTTTAAGTATTCCACGGAATTCTGATCTTTTAATATAATAACAAACTCGTCGCCACCTTGCCTATATGCTTTTAATTCATCATTTGACATTTTTTGAAGTTCCGACGCTATTCCTTTTAGAAGGACATCACCTGCATCGTGTCCCAGCGTATCATTTACAGATTTAAATCCATCAAGATCGCAAAACAATACATACCAACTCTCAGCAAACTTGGTATGATCTGTACTAAACATCTGTATATCATCGTGAAGACTCCTTCTATTCGGAAGTCCAGTAAGGTAGTCAAATTGTGCGAGTTTTTCTATTAACAGTTGATTTCGCTTGCTCTCTGTTATATCTATACTTGCGACTAAATGGGCAATTCTTCCATCGGTCCATGGAAAAGATGAACTCAAAACTCTAAACCAAGATTTATCAAAAGGTCTCTCATAGTCCCATTCATATGTCTTACTGAGGTTTCCGTTTTCATCAAGTAATCTGGGTTGTGGGCAAAACTCACATGGTTCAGTTTTGTCATCGAAAATCGCCTGCCAACATTTTTTTCCTATCATATTTTCGATGCCCCCATATGGGGCCGCCATTGATTTGTTAGTATATAATATATCATGCGTATAGTAATCATTCACATATATATCTATTCCAATATGGTCAAGAACATTAGAAAGTGCAGCCTCAGTATTTGCCATTCCTTTTTTAAACATCTCGAGCTTAACATTGTTTGCCAATAAATTTAGTAATGAACATACATTATTAATCTCTGCCGAAGCATGTCTAGCCTTCTTTCTACGGTCACCGACACCAACAAAAGCCGCCAATTCAAAGTGTTGATTCAATATTGGGATCAGCACAAGAGTATTAAAGTTAAATACTCCCGATATTTTTTCGTCTAATTCATTCCATATTGAATCACAAGAATTGATAACTACTTTCCTCGAACATAGTTCGCTAAATATTTCTAATCCCAGTTGAAGTTTAATATCAATATTATCTTGCAGATGGTTGTCTTTAGTAGTTTCAAAATATTCCTTTTTCTCGAATTCCCCTTTATAATTTGATTCATAAATAAAAGCATGGGAAATATCAAAATACGTACATATGTCACTTAAGAAATTGTCTTTCGATACCCCTTCATCATTAAGCACGCTTAATTTTTCAACCATTTTTATATAAAATTCACCTAAACTAATATCCATATATTCTCCTAAAATATAAGACTCCACTTTTTTAATGTATGTTAAGTAGACACAGTTGCTTCAATCACTCAAGCGAACTAATATCGCGTGGCAAGCTATAAAGGTATCCTTGAGAATAGTCTACATTATATGTATCTAACACCTTTTGAATTTCTTCATTTTCAACAAACTCCGCGATAGTCTTTGCACCGATTAATTCTGCCATAAAACAGATTGACCTTAAAATAATGACATTATTTTCAGACGTTGCGCAATCTTTTATAATCGTGCCGTCGATTTTAATGAATGTGGGTGACAATGAAATTATACTTGTGTACGTCGCATATCCTGAACCAAAATCATCCACCGATATTTGACAACCGTAACCTCTAACTATTTCGATAAATTCAAATAAAATTTCTTCGTTTTGGTAGTTTTCTGTCTCCACAAATTCAATAACAATGCGATCAGAATATGGACATTTTTCAAGAAGCTGACAAAACCATTTTTTGAAAGATTCGTTAGAAATGTCAAATGCGGAGATATTGATAGATAGCTGCTCTTGCCTGTCAGCAAATTCACTTATTGCGCGTTTTATCATAATCTGACTCAAGCGATTATAAATCTTATATTTTTTTGCAACATTCAAAAATGACGCAGGAGAATACATTTTCCCACTGCTATCTACCAAGCGCATGAGAGCTTCATATTTGTCTATTTTTCCGCTTTTATTATTACGAATTCCTTGATAGTATGGAATCACCCTATCTCCATCCATTGCAAAATTAATCAAATCTAGTATATTAGCATCTTTTTTTATAGAGTCGGCTACATCTAGTATTTCTGGAGTCAAAATGAAATTTTCTTGCGTATCTTTTGCATTTAAAAGTGTATGCAGTGCACGCTCAATTAACCTATCTTCTTGCAAAACGACTGCAAATCGAGACACAGCACTTACGTCAACTGACACAGATGCTGCAGATTCGAACTGCAAATAGAAACTCTTCATAAGCTCTAGGAAATCTTCTTTTGATATATTATCTCCAGCAGCTAATATAAAATTGCTGTAATTATAACTATAAAGATGTATTTTTTCTGACAACCCTAACTGTTCTAATCCTTTTTTGACATTTTCCAATACATCCTTGCACCCAGCATAATATACTTCTTCGCCGTATGCAGATATAGAAAGATCTGCATTTAACACGGATGTCATGCACAATTTGTTAAACCCAATTTCCGGCATATCTTTATGAAATTTAGCTGAATTATAAATCCCTAAATTCAAATCTACATACATGTCGACTAATTCAGTTGAATGGCTCATTTTTTGTCTACTCCTTATTCTATTTTATCTAGTTTAATTTAATTGGTTGATGTTATTCACTTATTGCGCAAGGTATCCTATACAAACGAAATTGCGATACCCGGGCAATTAGTAACATATACTATGGAAGCATAATCGATATCAAAAGTTATTATGTCTCCGATTTTTAATTTTCCATTGAAATCTTCCACATCTAGTATCGTATGATCACTCGATGCTCCTATCACTTCTATTCCCTCTTCAGTAGGGAATATTTCCGATGGACTTCCATAATCGACCTTACCCACTGCCACGATAGCCCTTGCCCTCGTTCCTCTATCGATATATGTGGGGGTATTACCAAAAGCATCTACCACTATATTCCCTATGGGATGAGAGGGTTTTACTTTTAATTCTACTACCTCGGCGTGCAGGCGACACACATCTGTTTTCATATCACCCATATCAACACCCCAATACTTAGGTAGATCCACTGCGACGAGTATTCCTTCTCCTACTCTTAGATGATTAATTCTACTAGGCATAGTTTTATTTCGTACCATTGGAAGTGATGTAGTTCCGCCCCCCGAAATGTAGTCAAGCCTTCTTCCTATTTTTTCTTCAATTTTTTCTGCAATAGCTATTAACTCATTCATTTTTTCTGGAGTTGCATCAATAGCACCGTAACAGCCTAGGTTTGTTCCTATTCCCGCAAGATATAAATATTCACATTCGTTTTCTACATACTCCGCAGTAGCAATTATTTCTTCTAAATCAAAAAAACCTTCTCTCAGATCTCCCAGGTCAGCCATCAATATTACTGAATGTTTCTTTTTTTTCTCAGACGCTACTTTTGCTAGTTCTTTTAAGACAATGAGCTCGCTATTCAGACTCATGTCTATTTGATCGATTACTCTCTCTACTTCACTGAGCATAGGGATCCTAACAAGCAAAGCAGGCAGAGTTACCCCTGCCTCTCTTGCTGCTTCTATATGCTCTAAACGAGATGAAGATATGTATTTTGCCCCACATTCTTGATATGCTAGACTACACTCGGGAATACCATTTACGCCCTTGATTACACCAGCAACATCGATACCCAGTTCCCCTGTCATTTTCAGAATGTGATTAATATTATGCCTTAAACTGTTTAAGTTTATTTCAATTTTTGGATAACTCATACTTACATTCTCCTTAAACTATTTAAAACTACTTCCTGTTGTCCTTTTCGAATCTCTTTATTTTCTTCGAAGTAGTCTTTATAAAAGGCTCTTTTCTAATATACATTTTCGTTACTTGCTTATACACAGGGTTAGTCTCATTTACTTTATCAACTTCTTCCCAAATGAGCTTTTCTACGGCTTCATCAGCAGCGCCTTCTCCTAGCTTTGCAGAAACTTCCTCTGTGTCAACAATAATAGTAGCCGAGATGTTAAGATCATTTGCTCCCTCGACATCTGCACTCCACACGAAGCTTTCATCGACAAATAGACTCTTGTTTAAATAGTGTTCGATTTCTTCTGGGAATACATTTTTACCATTTTTAGTAACAATTACATTTTTTTGTCGTCCAGTTATGAAAATAAATTGATTTTCATCTATGTATCCTAGATCTCCTGTAGCGAACCAACCATCTTGAAGAACTTCGTCTGTAGCCGTCTCATTATTAAAGTAACCCATCATGATGTTTGGCCCTTTGAGACATATTTCGCCTATTCCATTTTCATCTTCATTGATAATCTTTACTTCCATTCCAAACAATAGTTTTCCTGCCGAATCACTTTTGTAATACTTAGGATGGTCTGGAACTAGCGCGGCTATTGGTGACGATTCTGTAAGTCCGTATCCTTGAACACAAAGCATACCTAAATCATTTAAGAATTGTATTATGACTGGATCGCATGCAGCTCCACCCGAGATTATTAATCTCATATTACCGCCAAACAAATCAGTAATTTTCTTTAAAAATGGCTTACTTACATTAAATCCTACTTTTTTAGTTGCTCTTCCAGCTTTAAGCATTCCGTTGATCAAACTTTCTTTGCCTTGTTTTCTAATATTTTTCCATATCTTCTTGTAAAGAGTCTCAATTAGCGCAGGAACTCCTAGCAAAATTGTTGGTTTAACTTCTTCAAGATTTTTTACTATATGCTTTAGTCCTTCACAATACGCAATAGTACAACCTAAGTACAATGGCATCAAGAATCCAGCTGTCGCTTCATATGAGTGATGGACAGGTAAAACCGAGAAAAATACGTCGTCAGGATATACTCTCATCGTAGTAGGACTCAACATTAGGTCATAGGCGATATTAGTATTTGAAAGCATTACACCTTTTGACACTCCCGTAGTGCCTGAAGTATAAAGAATAACAGCTAAATCGTCCGCAATTATTTCAGAATCTTCAAAATTAGTGTCTCCTGATTCTACTTTTTTCTTTCCTGCTTCAATCAATTCACGGAAGTTTTTAACGTCCGTTGACTTTGACTCATCAAGACATATTAATACATCAAGGTTTGTTTCGCCTTTTTCCTTTAATTCTGCAAAGAATTTTTCGAATTTCTTATCAAAAGCCACCACTGACATGCCAGAATCTTTAACTAAAAATTCAAGTTGTTCCTCGTTTAGTTCCTTATCTAGTGGAACAACCACACCGATCGATGAAATCGCCGCAAGATACGTGATTTCCCACTGCGAACGAGTTTCCCCAATAATTCCAACTTTCTCGCCCTTTTTTCCTAAAGCTATAAGTTCTGTCCCTAAGCCTCTTACATCACCGTACATTTCCTTGTACGTTACTTTTTCGTATTCTCCGCTTGGATCAAATTTTTGCATAAATGCGATTTTATCTGCATAAAGCTTAGCACTTTCAGAAAACATGTGTCTCACGTCGGTGATAAGACGTATATTCTTGTATTTCAGAGTTGGATCTTTGCTGTTTTCTACGGCGTTTATCCAGTCTTGCGCTCTAGATATTTCCATTTCTTTTGTTTTTGCATAATCTATGCTCATATTGTATTTCCTTTCACATATATCGACTACAAAAATCAGTTGCACGATGCCGATTTGCTACCAATATATCTACAGTATAAAAAATCAAAAAGCTAAAGCACCAATAGCTTTTTGATCAGATGTTTATCATTCCTATATAAAATCATAAGTAGTGCTTTTCGTGCGTTAAGAATTATTTCATTACACTCAATTTTAGCACTGATTATAAGCATTTTCAAGCAATACAACAAAGATACATATTTCTTCACAATAAACACACATTATACATTATGCAGAAATATCCATTATATAAAAAGAGGCGATAATTTTATTATTCATCTGGCACTTAATTCCTCAAAAGGGTCATATTTTCATGTTGGTGCAAATGCTTTCTATTTTCCAATTTTATTCATATGTAATATATATTTTAATAAAACTCTTCCTTTTTATGTCATTTTTGTGTAAAATATATATTATAAAATAAGGAGATAGAATTATGAGTATTTTTGAAGGAATGATGTTAATTTGCTTTGGTATAGCATGGCCCGTATCTATTTATAATTCATATAAGGCCCGCTCTACGAAAGGAAAAAGCATAGTTTTCTTGATAATTACTATTCTCGGTTACCTTTGCGGTATTACTCATAAAATTCTATATAATCAAGATATATTACTGTATTTATACATTTTGAACATGCTGATGGTAATTATCGATGCATGCTTATGGATTCGCAATAAAAGAATAGAAAACAGAACTAAAAAACGTTACCTAAAAGTAGAAACCAGCAAGTTTTAAACTGTTGCTATCCTAGCTGAAGCTATTTCAGAATTAAATTATAAATAATCACCTAAAAACAAAAGAAGGAAACACTATGTTCAAAAATTTAAATGAATTACCTATAGCTCAAGTACAAAACGAGCAAGCCGAAAAATGGAAAAATGACGACTTGCTAAAAAAATGTGTAAGCACAAGAGATGGAAATACGCCTTTTGTGTTTTATGAAGGACCTCCTACTGCAAACGGAAAGCCAGGAATACATCACGTAATGGCTAGAGCGCTAAAAGACTCAATCTGCCGATATAAGACTATGCAAGGTTATCAAGTAAATAGAAAAGCCGGCTGGGATACTCATGGACTCCCTGTCGAAATAGAAGTCGAAAAGACACTTGGAATGAGTGGAAAGCAAGACATCGAAAAATATGGAATAAAACAGTTCAATGAAAAATGCAAAGATTCTGTTTTTACATACACCGCGATGTGGAAAGAGATGACCGAGCGAATGGGATATCTCGTAGACTTGGACGATCCATATATTACATTAGAAAATGACTATATCGAAAGTTGTTGGTGGATAATTAACGAATTTTTCAAAAGCAACCTAATATATGAAGGACATAAAATTCTTCCTTATTGCCCTAGATGCGGCACAGGATTAGCTTCGCACGAAGTAGCACAAGGGTATAAAGAAGTGAAGAACATGACGGTGATTGCAAAATTCAAAGTCAAATCTGATGCAGCCCCATGCAATCCGGATACTTTCTTCCTAGCTTGGACGACTACTCCTTGGACGCTTGCTGCAAATGTTGCAGTAACAGTTCACCCCGATGTAGATTATATCAAAGCGAAGATTTTAAGCGGAGATGAAAAAGGAAACATTTTGATTCTAGCAAAAGTACTTGCTGACAAGATACTTGCTGGCTTAGAGTATGAAGTAGTAGAAACTGTAAAAGGTGCAGACTTAGAATATATAGAATATGAACAACTTATGCCATTCGTTGTGCCTGACAAAAAAGCCTTCTTTGTTACTTGTAATACATATGTAACGACAGAGGATGGAACTGGAATAGTACATACGGCAACCGCCTTCGGTGAAGACGACTACCAAACAGGAAGAAAATACGACTTACCTGTCTTAAAACCTGTAAACGACGAAGGCAAATATACAGACACTCCATGGAAAGGTTCTTTCGTAATGGAAGAAGGCCTAGATGTAGAAATAATCAAATATCTTGCTAAAGAAGGCAAACTATTTGCAAAAGAAAAGGTACTCCATAATTATCCACACTGTTGGAGATGTGGAACTCCTCTAATCTACTACGCAAATCCTAGCTGGTATATTGAAATGAGCAAGCTAAAAGAACAACTAGTCGCTAACAATAGTAAAGTTAATTGGTATCCTGATTTTATTGGAGAGAAGAGATTTGGAAATTGGCTTTCGGAAGTCAAAGACTGGGCTATTTCAAGATCTAGATATTGGGGGACACCTATCCCTATATGGAAGTGTGAATGTGGACATTTAGAATGTATAGGAAGTATAGAGGAGCTTGCTAGTAAATCGATAGAAAAAATAGATGATACGCTTGAGCTTCACCGCCCATATGTAGATGATGTACACATAAAATGCGAAAAATGTTCCTCTACCATGAATCGAATCCCTGAAGTTATGGACTGTTGGTTCGACTCTGGTGCAATGCCTTTTGCACAAAGACATTATCCATTTGAAAACAAAGAAATTTTTGATAGCAAATTTTTCCCTGCTGACTTTATATGCGAAGGGATCGATCAAACTCGCGGTTGGTTTTACTCGCTCATGGCAATATCCACATTTATAAAAGGAAGTGCTCCTTATCGCAATGTACTTGTTAATGACTTGATTTTGGACAAAGAAGGCAAGAAAATGTCAAAATCAAAGGGCAATACGATTTCACCTTTTGAACTTTTCGACGAGTTCGGGGCAGATGCTACGAGATGGTATTTACTTAGCGTTTCTCCTGCATGGTCGCCAACCAAGTTTGATAAAGAAGGACTAAAAGATGTGGCAAGCAAATTTTTTGGTACTTTGAGAAATGTATATAATTTCTTTGCGCTGTACTCCAACATGGATAATTTGGACATATCTTCTTTCAAGAAGACCAATTCATCTGATAATTTATTCTCTCAAATCCCGTATGATGATAGACCTGAACTCGATAGATGGATAATTTCAAAGTACAACAAATTAATAAAAAATGTCACACAACACATGGACAATTATGATCATATGAAGACAGTAAGAGAAATAATGGAATTTGTTTCTGAAGATTTCTCTAATTGGTATATACGAAGAGCAAGAAGACGATTCTACGGAGAGTCAATGAATATAGACAAACAAAGTGTCTATGCTACAACATATGAAGTTCTCGTAGGAATATGCAAATTAGCAGCGCCTGTCGCGCCATTTATCATGGACGAAATCTATGTAAATCTGACTGGCGAGGAGACTGTACATTTAGCAAACTTCCCTAAGGAGAACCTAGGCTTAATTGACGAAAAAGTAGAAGAGAGAATGGATCTCGTACGAACTCTCGTTACACTCGGAAGGGGTACTAGAGAAAAAGAAAAGATTAAGGTTAGGCAACCTCTATCCGAGGTGCTTGTCGACGGAAAATTCAAAGAACTCATCGAAGATTTATCTCCACTAATAGTCGAGGAATTAAATGTTAAGCGCGTAGTATTTGATGAGGATTTGGAAAAATATATGAATTTTTCTCTAAAACCTAATTTCAAAGTGGCAGGAAAAGTTTTCGGTGGGCATATAAAAGATTTTGCTATTGAATTAGAAAAAGTAGATGCTATTAACTTCATCAACAGCTTAGAAAAAGGAACCCTTAAGATTTCTCTAGGCGGTATGGACTTCGACGTAGAAAAAGACTATGTGGATGTAAGAATCAGCACAAAAGAAGGTCTAGCAGTCGCTATGGAAAATAATATATTTACAATATTAGATACAACTCTAACACCAACATTAATTGATGAAGGAATAGCAAGAGAAATTATATCAAAAGTGCAACAAATGAGAAAAAGCATTGGATTAGAGATGCTTGATAATATCGAAATAACAATATCGCCAAACAGCGATGTTGCTACAGCGATTAATGAACACAGCGAGTATATTATGAAGGAAACTTTGGCACTTGCAATAGAAAAAACTTCTGATTCAGATCAAGACGATGAACTTGACACCTATGATATTAACGGTCACAAAACGAAATTAGGCATACGAAAAATCGTCTCATAATAAACAGGAGAAAAATGATAAATCTTAGAGAACTGGACTTATCTCAGATTCAAAATCTGATGATTAAACTTGATGAACAAAAATTCAGAGGGAAACAGGTTTTTGAGCGAATACATAAGGGCGAGACGGATATTAGAGAAATGTCTAACTTGCCCTTTTCTCTTCGTCAAAAATTAATAGAAAACTATGCAATTTTGCCGCTCGAAATAGAGCAGTTACAAATTTCAAAAAAGGATTCCACTCGCAAATATCTTTTCCAGCTAAACGATGGGAATTTTATCGAAAGTGTCTATATGACTTATAAGTATGGAAACTCTGTCTGCATTTCGTCGCAAGTCGGATGTAAGATGGGATGTGTTTTTTGTGCCTCCACATTAGGCGGGTTCGTCAGAGACCTCACTGCTGGGGAAATGCTGTCTCAAATACTAGATATACACAATAATATCGTATCAGAAAAATCCACTGTTAATGCTTCGCACTCCATTATGAAAAAAAATTCAAACAATTCCCCTACTATTCAAGAGAATACTTCAGGGATTAATCATATCGTGGTAATGGGAATAGGAGAACCATTTGATAATTATGATAATCTTACAAAGTTTATTCATCTTATAAATTCCAAAGAGGGATTAAATATCGGAATGCGTAATATCACTGTTTCAACTTGCGGACTTGCTCCGAAAATAATCCAATTCGCAAACGACTTCCCACAAGTAAACCTTGCCATATCGCTCCATTCCTCCAATGACATTAAACGTAGTGAGATAATGCCTATAAACAATCGCTATAATATTTTAGATCTGATTGAAACGTGCAAAAAATACTCTGCCATTACAAATCGACGCATCACTTATGAATACGCATTAATTGAAAATAAAAACGATAGTAAAATAGAAGCTGAAGCACTTTCTAGATTATTAAAAGGAATGAATGCACATGTGAATTTGATACCTCTAAACGCTGTAAGTGAAACCCTACTTACTTCATCGTCTCGAGACAACTCAATACGATTCAAAAATGTATTAGAACAAAATGGTATAGCTGCTACGATTCGGCGCAAATTAGGTGATGACATAGATGCCGCTTGTGGACAATTAAGAATAAATGCTAAAAGCAAAAAATCATAACAAGTAAATTCCCATGTCATGATTTTTATTATATCAAATTATTACTAATGATTATTACAACATGCTAGGCTAATGCAATGTGCTTAGCAATTCTGTTAAAATTTTCTCGAATATAATTTTCTTTTAATAAAGCTATCGGCTCTCCTATATTAGTAGAAATTCTAATATTATCATCTTCTTGGATAAGTCCGATTATTTCAGATTTAAAATAATTAATTATTTTATCTATCGAGACCATATGTCCAGCATCCATCATTTTTAGCACTGTTTTATTTATTACTATTTTACAATTACTCTTTCCTAAGCTCTTAATATTATTATGCAAAGCATCAGTGTCTCGTAATGACGCATAGTCAGGTGTCGACAAAATAATAACTTCATCACAAATCTGGGAAAGAATTGTCGTTAAATTACCAACTCCAGATGGTGCATCTATTATGACATACTCATATTCATCGCTTACACTTATTAAAAAATCACTGATCTGTTTTTTTGTAATATATGGCTGAACATGTGCGGGTGAAGCTGCAATAAAATGGAAGTTGTCGACTCTCTTATCTTGAATCAAAGCTCGTGACTTTTCACAAACGCCAGTCATGACATCATACAAATCGTAAACTATATTATTTTCTAGTCCTAAATAAATATCGGAATTCCTAAACCCCATAACCATATCTACTAGCAGTGTTTTATTGCCATTATCTGCAAGTGTAATTCCAATGTTGGTTGCGAACATAGTTTTTCCAGCACCACCTTTGCCCGATGATACCATAATTACTTTAGCCATCTTTATGTCTCCTAGATTACGATATTAAAACAATTTACAAACAACAATAATAACTGATATTAAGATGACTCTTCATATCAAATCCAACATCTTGAGACTTGAATATTCACCATCACCTATTACTATATGATCTAGCACTTTGATTCCTAGTAACTCCCCACATTCAATAAGTCTCGCCGTCGTATCTACATCCTCGCTACTAGGAGTGCTATCACCACTTGGATGGTTATGTACAAATATAATTGCAGATGCACTTTTTTTAATTGCAGGAATAAAGACTTCTCTTGGATGAACTATCGTAGACGAAAGCTCCCCTATAGAAATATTCTCAGTGGAAATAACTTTACCTTTACTATTAAGGAGTACGGCATTGAAATGCTCTTTTTTTTCATATCTGAGAGTTTCCATAAAAAGACTAGCGGCGGTTTTTGCGCTGTCTACGGTTGCATCATGTATCCTTTTATGTGAAGAAATTCTTTTCCCTAATTCTACACAAGCCAAGATACTACATGCCTTTGATTCTCCTATCCCATCAATTTTTATCAAATCGTGAAGCTCGCACTCAGCTAGAAATGAAAGTCCTTTGCCTTCTATTGTTAGTATTTCTTGGGACAACGAAATCGCAGATTTCTTTTGAGTCCCCGACTTGATTACAAGAGCAATAAGTTCGGAGTTTGACAAAGCCCCAATTCCTTTACTCAGAGTTTTTTCCATGGGCCTTTCATCTTTAGGCATCATTTTTATTTGCATCATTTACCTCCGCAAAAAAAACGATTCCTTTACACATTATTTTTTTACTTCTAAAATTATCATGTCGCAAACTTGCTCTATAGTAAGATTCGTAGTGTCTATTTCGATGGCATCATCTGCTTTTTTCAAAGGATTCATTTCCCGAGTACTATCTTTGTAATCTCTATTCAAAATTTGATTCAGGACATCCTCGTAATTAACATTTTCACCTTTTTGAGACAATTCCCGATATCTTCTTCTTGCACGCTCTTCACTCGATGCATCGATATAAAATTTGTATTTCGCACTAGGGAAAACATTAGTTCCAATGTCTCTACCATCCATAACTACGGACTTAGATTCACCTATCTGTCGCTGTAACGCAACCATTTTCTCTCGCACTACAGCTAACTTTGAAAAATCAGAGGCCCCTTTGCTAATTTCCTCACTCCTAATTTCATCACGCATAATTATTCCATCAAGATATATTTGATCACTTATGATATCAAAATGCATTTCATCAAGCACTCTTTTTATTTCATTAATATTATCGTGAGTAATCCCATCTTTTATACATTTATACGCGACACATCGATACATAGCACCCGTGTCAATATACTCGAAATTTAATATCTTTGCTACTTTTTTTGCTATTGTGCTTTTGCCTGCCCCACTCGGACCATCTATCGCGATTACATTTATGTTTTGCTCAAGTTCATTCATTATCTTATTATTCTTTGCTTTTCTTTAACTCATTTATTTCTTTAATAAATGTCTCAGTATCTGTAAACTGTCTATATACGGAAGAAAATCTAACATATGCAACATCATCGATTTGTTTTAATTCCTCCATAACCATCTCTCCGATTGCAGAAGCTTTAATCTCCTTATATGGATAATTTTCGACATTGTCTTCAATTCTATCTACAGCATTTTCAATCGTACTATATGGGACAGGTCTTTTTTCGCAAGCCTTTATCATACCCGAAATAATCTTGTTTCGATCAAACTTTTGTCTTCTCCCGTCTTTTTTTATTATTAAAGTGTTTTTTGGCTCTACTCGCTCATATGTGGTAAATTTCTTTTCGCATTTACCACATTTTCGCCTTCTTCTTACGCCATTCCACTCTGAGGTCAATCTTGAGTCAATGACATTTGTATCCGAATAATCACAAAATGGACATCTCATAATAAACTATTTCCTATCTCTTAATATATTATTTGCATCATTTACGATTTTATTCTAATAAGAAAGAATTTCTTTTGCTTTTTGGAGTTGTACGTCAATGTCAGATTCTATATCTGCTTCGATTACAAAATCCGGAGTAACCCCAATTTCATGAATTTGTTCTCCATTAGGCGTTAAAAATTGCGATGTCGTAAGTTTTAAAAGCGAACCATCTTCCAATGTTATCAATTCTTGAACAATACCTTTTCCGAACGTTGTAGTACCAACTGTGCGTCCAGAAGCATTTTCTTTTATTGCTGCAGCAAGAACTTCTGAGGCACTTGCGCTATACTCATTAATGAGCAAGACAAAGTTTAAATTCGTTTTACCCTCTTCAGAATTATAGGTTTCTCTATTTCCATGACTATCCTCCGTATGAGTAATAGTACACGAATCTAATAGAATATCAGCAATAATAACCGCTTGGTCAAAATATCCACCAGAATTGTTTCTAACGTCTATAATAACATCTTCGACTTGAAGCTGTTCCATTGCATCTAATTCCTCTTGGAATTGTTGTGAAGTGTTCAAATCAAAAGATGTAATTTGAATATATCCAACATTGTCTGCATCTACACTGCTGTATACCGAGGGCACTTCAATTTTTTGTCTAGTAATTTCAAAAGTAAGTTCTTTAGACTCTCTCTCACATGTAATACTCACTGTCGAACCTTCCTCTCCCCGTATTTTTGCAACAACCTCATCTGAATTGTCATACGCAACACCGTCCACCTCAGTTATTATGTCCCCTGGCAACATTCCAACGCTATCCGCGGGGCTATCTTGAAAAACATTGAGTACTCTGAATTGTCCATCTATACTTTGTTCAAACAAAACGCCAATTCCCGTCAATTCACCACTCAAAGAAGCTACAAATTCCTCATGCTCTTCTCTTGTCATATAATCTGAATACGTATCTCCAAGTACTCCGACCATCGCGGAGTAAGCGGAATCTACAAGTTCATTTTGATCAAAATCCCACAAAAACTTATTGTTTATCGTATCATATATTTCCTTAAATTTTCTTTGTTCCTGTGTAATAGATACTGGTTCATCGCCCAGCAATTCACTGACAAATGTATATAAATAAGATGATCCATACCCACAAACAAATGCTGCAATCACGAATACAACGGTTAATTTTTTCCCTTTAAACCACATAAAATCTCCTTATTGGTACAAATAACCCACTAATAATAATTCAATGGGTTTTGCCTATATCCATTTACACGGATCTCAAAATGTAAATGCGGCCCCGTCGATTGCCCCGTTGTGCCGATCCTTGCAATCATATCTTTTTGAGATACAAAATCACCCACGGACACTAAGAGACTACTTGCGTGAGCATACAAAGTACTATACCCTCCACCGTGGTCTATAATAACGGTATGACCATACGATCCATAATTATAACTAGCAAGAATTACTCTACCACTTTTCGCTGCATATATCGGATTCCCATGGGCTTCCCCTATATCTATCCCACCATGAAAACTGTATCCTCCAAAGATGTATCTATCTCCATAATATGAGGTAATATATTGCCCTATAGTAGGCCATGCGTAATCACCATCGATATATTCCATCGCGGCATCTTGTAATTCCGCGATCTCATCTTTGAGTTCTTCCGCCTGTACCTCATATGCCGCTAGTTCCGCATTAGCTATGCTTTGTTGTTCTATTAAAACTGCTTCTTGCGATTCTAATTCTGCTTGTGCGGATTCTAGTGCTATCTTTTGTTCTTCGATTTTAGCAGTCTCTTCCTCTACAAGCCTTTGATTTTCTTCCAACTTTTCTAAAACTTCTACATCGTTTTCGTGTATCACTTGAACAAGCCCCACATTAGAAAGAAATTCCTCAATGCTTGCCGAACTCAACAACACATCTAAAAAACCAATGGAGCTATTTTTGTACATCGTACGCAATCTTCCATTGAGAGCTTCCTCGCTTCTTTCGATATCTAATTTGATTTCTTCAAGACGAGCAACTGAAGCATTATACTCCTCAGTCTTTAAGTCTATGTCATTTTGCTTAGCAATTATTTCATTTTCCAAGACTTCAATTTCATCTGCGAGAATTTCTAGCTGCCCCTTTGTTGCATTTGCATCTTGCGTAATATCTTCCAATTCATCTACCTTGTCATTTAAATTTGAAGCAGATACATCTATTGCAATTATTGACGAAAATAACATAATAAAAACAATTAAAATTAAAAATATTTTATTATTAGCGATTTTGTATATCATATTTCACCTTTTTACTTTCCTAGGAATTTTCTCATAGATATCATACTACCCCAAACACCTATAGATATTCCCATTACAGAGAAAATCCACATTAAGTTTTCGAAAATAAACGATACATTTATCAAAGAAACAGAAACAATAGCCAAAACATCTCGTTCTATGAGGCTTGCAACTTGTCCATATAATAAAGTCGTGATTAGAGTTGCAATTAATGCTGCCAGAAAACCCAAGATTATCCCCTCATATAAAAATGGACCTCTGATATACCATGATGTAGCACCTATATATTGCATTATCGTTATTTCTTTGGCACGATTAAACACTGTTAATTTGATTGTATTGGCAACTACAATCACAGAAACTAATAACAAAAAGACTATTATTATTATTGATACCAATTGCAAAAAATCAGTAATTTTAGTGATAGTGTCTACAGTTTCCTGATAATAGTTTATATCTTCAATTCCCTCATCATTGGCATATTCTGCAACTATTGCTCCTCCTAGCTCGGGAGCATTTACCTCTATCAAAATAGAATTAGGCAACGGATTTTCTTCCAGAGAATCTAATAGATAACTATTTTCTCCCCATCTATCTTTTAGAAGCGCCATAGCATCGTCCTTAGAACGATAGATTACGGACTTTACATCGTCATTTAATCGCACTTCATTAATTATTTCATATGCTTCATACTCATTAATATCATCTTCTAAAAACACTTCGATAGTATCGTAGCTATCTTCAAGTACTGTTGTAAAAAGATTGAGATTAACAATTATAACAAAGCATATACCCACTATAAACATCATTGATGATATTGCTAATAGTGTAGTTAAGCTCATTCCTTTGTTTCTAAATATTTGCACAAATGCTTGCTTTATGGCTTTCCCCATTCCTATCACTTAATCACTCTCCTTTTTTTAGATGCTTTTGTATAGTCTGAGCCATATCCGGCAATATTTCTTCTACAGTATCTTCTTTCTCGTCCATGAATGCATAGTTGTTCTTGTTGTATGTATATTGCCCGACATCATCCCTTACGATTTTGCCCTTTTCTATAACGATTACTCGCTTTTTCATCTTGTCTACTATGTCTTTAGCATGTGTGACCATGATAATAGTAGTTCCCATTTCGTTAATCTCTTCGAGCAAACTCATAATTTCCATTGCAGTTGTAGGATCCAGATTTCCCGTAGGCTCATCGGCGATTATTATTTTAGGTTTATTTATAAATGCTCTTGCGATTGCAACACGCTGTTGTTCTCCTGCTGATAATTCATCAGGATATTTGTTAGCCTTGTTTTTTATTCCCATAATATCAAGAACTTTAGGAACTTGATGCTGGATTCTCTTTTTCCTCCTATGGGTTATTTCCATAGCAAAGGCTACATTTTCAAATACTGTCTTCTTTGGAAGCAAACGGAAATCTTGAAAAATAATTCCCAATTTTCTTCTCAAAAAGGCAATATCTTGATGCTTTAATTTGTTAACCTCATGACCATCGACAATAATTTTGCCCTTGTCAGGGCTAATTTCTTTCAAAATCAACTTGATAAATGTAGATTTACCGGCACCACTAGGGCCAACGAGAAAAACAAAATCTCCCTCTTTTATACTTATATCCACATTGCGCAATCCATAATTGTCTTTGTACTTTTTCGTCACATTTTCGAAAGTTATCATACATCCTCCGTAGATAATCAAATAGCTACATATCTTTATATTATACACTATAACAACTTGGATTTGAATACTTTTTCATGAAATTATTGTTCCTCAATGTGTTTTTTTAGTGATACTAGAAACAATTCCTGCAAGTTTTGCGATACTTTTTTCCGTTATTTCTTTAATATGTTTATTCCTATAGTGAAATCTACACTGATACTCATCAGAATATATTTCCACTTCGTCTACCTTTTCTACATAGCATATATTCTTTGTCTTCAAGAAACTTCTTATGTCCTTTGAATTAACACCTTTATTAAACTTATTTACAACCCACACTACATTATCGCACTCCAATTCTATTTTCTTGAGTATTCTCATATTATCACTGCTTGCAAGCAACTTGGATGGCAAAGGATCCACTACACATATAATACAATCAAAATCGCTTGCAAACTTCACTTCATCCAATGTAGCAATCACTGTATTTCCAGATATATTGCTTAGCAGACGCATTTCTTCTTCAATACTAAGCGGCTCGTTTCGATTTCTAAATTCGGGAGTAATAATTCCCCAATTAATATTTTCTTCTATATTTTTCACACCACGAATTTTTTCACCTTTATGCACTCTTTCGTGAAACGAGTAAAATGTTTTTTTACTGAATCGCTGCTGCATGTCAACACTATCAAAAAGTAGCGGCTTTTCGCAATATGAACTTTCCAACTCAAGATATGCCACAGACTGTTTTTGATTGGAATAATGATAAGCCAAAAGAGTAGCAACAAAGGTCGTTCCGACATTTCTACCCAATCCAAGTATACATATCTTATTTTTTTCTATTGCACTATAGCTACTCTTCTCTTCTATTTCCTTTAAAAACACTCTATTCATAACTCAATCTTCCCCTCCAATATTTTCCAACAAGCTCTAATAGATAATACTATCTTGATATTTTAAGATGCAACCAAAAAATCAACTTTAGTCGAACTTTGTAAATAATATTACCTATTACGTATGTTTACATGCACTTGAATAATATGGTCAGATTTTAAATTCTTTTTTGACATAATTCTTTATACTGTTATGATAAATAAACAATGATTACGCTGTTTGAGGAGATCGCAAATTATGACTTAGGATGATTATTATGAAAAATTTTTCGATTAGACGAAAAATGGCTTCAAGACTTGCAAAAAAAAGCTTAGAAGCAAAAAGCCAGGAATATTAACTACGCTTATTGGAGATGACGCGCGTTATGACCTGGCTTATAATTTACTTGAAAATTAAGGCAGAAAATAATTACTATTATTACTCACATACTAATTCCTTCTGCCACTGGCCAAAATGATAAGTCGCAATAATTGTAGCAGCGACGCAGCAACAGCCGCCAAATATGTAAGAGCTGCGGCATTGAGCACAGACCTAGTACCTGGCAACTCATTTTGATTCAATATTCCTGCACTACCTATCAAATCAACTGCACGTTTTGATGCATTAAATTCGACGGGCAAAGTAACAATTTGGAAAACCACGGATGCCAGAAAAGCAATTATTCCCAATTGTATGAATAGTAATGACGAACTACCAGAAAAAAGAAACCCCAAAAGTATAAGCGGCATTGCAGCCATACTTCCAAATCTAGACACCGGTACGAGCACAGTCCTAAGAGCAAGAGGTGCATACACAACTTTATGTTGCAACGCATGACCGCATTCATGAGCAGCTACGCCAACCGCAGCAATAGATGCTTGGTTATATGTTGAATCTGACAAGTTGACAGTCTTTGTCCTTGGATCATAGTGGTCGGTCAAATTACCACCAATATGCCCAACTTTAACATCATTGAGCCCATTTCTTCTTAATATTTCTTCAGCGGCTTCTCTTCCAGTAATCCCTCTCGCATTTCTTATCGATGAGTATTTTGAAAAAGTCGTCTTTAACTTTATTTGTGCTGCTACTGTGATCACTATCCCGATCAAGATAAACACATAACTAGAACCGTAATATTCAAACATTTTAACTCCTTTATTTTCCTTAATATATTTACTATTTAATTTAATAACACTAATTTTAAATACAGTCAATATGTTCCTAATCTTCTTTTACAACATATGTATTATAAGTTAACGCATTTACAAAGCAAAAAATGCATGACTTGTAAAACAATTTTTAATTTATGAGATTAAATATTTGACAAGTGATTTTACATGTGTTAAAGTATTAACACATAGCCAGTTTCAGGGCGAGGTGCAATTCCTCACCGGTGGTAAAGGGCCAA